>DATFAS010000177.1:0-14286 GCA_035254305.1 Bacillota bacterium | reverse complement strand
AAAGCACCCTGCTTAACCTCATTGGTGGCATGGACACGGTAAGCACCGGTGAGATCTATTACAAGGACCTTGCCCTTCATCAAGCAACAGAAAGAAAATTAACCGATTTTAGGCGTCATGCCGTAGGATTTGTGTTTCAGTTCTATAATTTGATGCCAAATCTGACTGTATACGAAAATATTCAGTTATCTGCGGAGATTGCCAAGAATCCTCTAAATATAAGACAAGTTCTAGAACAAGTTGGACTATCTGACAGAGCCAATCACTTTCCTGCTCAATTGTCCGGAGGGCAGCAGCAAAGAGTTGCCATAGCAAGGGCGATTGTGAAGAATCCAGAAATTCTATTATGTGATGAACCTACTGGGGCTCTGGATTTCACGACTGGTGTACAAGTGTTGAAGCTGCTCAGAGAATTTAACTCCCAATACGGCAAAACCGTGATCATCATTACGCATAATGCGGGAATTGCTCAGATGGCAGATCGTGTGTTCTATATTAAAGACGGGATGCTTCAAATAATCACAACCAATGAGAGACCATTGACTCCTGAGGAGGTATCCTGGTAATGCTGTGGCGGAAAATGTTCCGAGATTTGCTGGAGAACCGAATGGCTTATCTGGCATGTACGATCGTCATTGCCATTGGGTTGATGGTTTACACCTCCATGTCCATGGCCAAAGCCAATCTTTTCATGGCGAAAGATCAATTCTACCATACCTACCATTTTGCTGATGCGTTTGCCAAGATGAAGGCCATTCCTGCTACGAAAACAACATCATTAGGTAAACTTGATGGGGTAGCCACCGTAACCGGGCGGCTTGTTGAGGATGTTAGGGTGCTCATGCCGGGTTCTACCGAGAATGTCACCTTAAGAATGACTTCATTATTTAATACAAAGGACAACGAACTAAACCGTGTAAAGCTAATCAGAGGAACGTTTCCTGAAAAGGGCAAGCGAGAAATTCTACTAGCTGACAAATTCTATACGGCAAACCACCTGCAAATTGGGCAAAAGCTCCAAGTCTTGATCGATGGGAAACAAGTCGAGCTAACGATTAGTGGGAGTGGGCAGAGCCCTGAGTATGTGTATGCAATGAAGGAAGCGCAAAACATCACACCAGATCCTCTTAAGTTTGAACTTGCCTATTTACCATATGAAGATATGGAAAAGCTGTTTGATCAGCGAGGATTGGTCAATGATTTATCGTTCTCATTAAAACCAGGTGTGAAGTTTGAGGATGTGGAACATGAATGGCGGGCGGAACTTGCGCCCTATGAACTAGAGAGCCTATATGCATCCAAGGATCAACTCAGCAATAGAATGCTCACCGAAAAACTAAATCAGCTAGATAAGATGTCGAGAAGTCTCCCTTTGTTGTTTCTAAGTATCGCCGCGATTATCCAATATATTATGTTGAAGCGATTGGTGGAATCTCAACGGGGATTGATTGGAACGTTGAAGGCTTTCGGATATGGAAAATGGGAGATTGTTGCGCATTACCTGTCCTATGGATTGATTATAGGGGTGTTGGGTGGAATACTGGGAGGTCTGTTGGGTACAGCATTGTCCATGTATATCACAACGATTTATCAACAGTTCTATAGCTTACCTGACCTAAGAGCCCATTTTTCCTTGAACTATTTTTTGTTAGGTATGTTCATGGCTGCTCTCTTCAGCCTTGCTGCATCCTTGCAGGGAGCAAGGGGAGTACTGAAGCTTCAGCCCGCAGAAGCCATGCGTCCTTCTGTGCCTGTATTTTTGAAAAAGAATCGATTCGAGAATATTCCCGGTTTATGGATGATGTTTACTATGCAGGGCAGGATGGCTTTAAGAAACTTAGGAAGGAGTAAAGCGCGCAGCTTTTTTACCTTTATTGGGATTCTTTTTACTTTCAGTATGATGGCCTCCTTCTTCTCATTGAGTAAGATGGCAGATATCATGATTATGGATCAGTTTACCAAAGAGCAAGGGCAGGATATGAAGCTAAGCTTTTCTAAACCACTGCCTCTAGATGAGATTGTTGCAGAGCTCCAGCATGGAAGAGGTGTTAGACAGGTTCAACCAATGGTGGAGGTCCCCACTACCTTACGCTTCCTAAATCACAAAAAGGATGTAGCAGCGATTGGGGTCGCAAAAGATTCAACTCTATATCATATCTATGATCAGGATGATCAAGTAGTGGAAGTGCCGAAGTCAGGAATGATGCTGTCTACGCAGGTGGCGGATACTCTGCATGTACAGGTTGGAGATGTCGTACAGATGGAGAGTATATGGACCAAGGATACGAAGATGAATGTCAGAATCGAAAAGATTGTGCCTCAATATATAGGAGCTAATGTATACATGAATCAGGATGCGCTTCTGAACATGTTGAAGCAGGGAAGGATGGTGACGTCTGTACTTATAGCCATGGATAAGAAGGATATCCCTGAGCTAAAGGAACAGTATCGTACATCGAAGTTTGTGAGCGATGTAGAAATTCGTGAGGACATGATCAATCAATACAAGCAATTGATGGGAGCCTCTTCTTCTTCCTTGTGGATCATGGCGGTAATGGCCGTGATCACAGGTTTTGCTATTGTTTACAACTCTAGCATGATTTCCTTATCTGAAAGAAAAAGGGAGCTTGCTTCCCTACGAGTTTTAGGGCTAACTTCTAGCGAGGTTGTAGAGATTATCTCGATTGAGCAGTGGATGCTAGGCCTAGCTGGAATGATTGCAGGGATTCCACTCTCCATAGCTATGAATCAGGGGATCGCTAAGAGTATGAGCAGTGATCTATTTACGATGACTGCCGTGACCAGTCCCGATGCGATTGTGCAGGCTTTTGTTGGAACGATGCTCGCGATTTGGATTTCTCAGCTTGGGATTTCTCGTAAGGTCAAGCGATTGGATCTGGTTGAGGTGCTTAAAGAAAGAGATTAGGGGGAGGGGAAGAGATTGAAAAAACGGGTTAAATGGGCAGCAGGTATTCTATGGGTGATGGGGTTGATGGGATATATGATCTATGGAGCCCTTAAACCGCTGGATGCAGAGTTGCTTAAAGTCCAGAAGCAAACCGTGTCACAATCCTTCAAGGAGGAAGGGATCGTCACAGCTGCAACGGAACGCCCAATCTATAGCTTGATCAGTGGAGAGATCCTATCGCTTAAGCTCAAAGAGGGACAGACAGTGAAAAAAGGAGACCAACTCGCTAGTATCGAATCGAAGGATCTTGAGTATCAACTTCAGCAATTGCAAGCACAGGAAATGAGCTTGAGTGGTCAGGAAAAGAAGAGTGCTCAGGATATCGAACAGCAGCTTGGGCAACTAAAGGGTCAACTTGAAAGTATTCAGGGACAGGAAAAACAAGCCAATCGAAGTCCCTATCAGGCTCAAATCAATCAGCAACAGCTGGTGGTGGATGAAACCAAGAGACAGCTTGAGCAGAGTAAAGAGGACTATAGCAAAATTAAAACATTATATGAAAACCATGCTGTTTCGAAGAATGAATGGGATCATGCTGAGAGGGCGGTTGAACAGCTTGAGAATAATCTGAAGCAGCAGGAGCAAGCCCTCAGCCTGATTGGAGAACAAGCGTCTCCAATATCTGGAACAGATCAATATTACAGCGGCCTTAAGAACGCGATCCAAACACAAATAAAAATTCTGACTCAGGAATTAGAGCAGGGACCAAACGGAACGGGGAATAACAGAGAGTATTATCAAGGCCTTAAAGAAGCTGTCGATGCACAAATTCATCAAGTAGAGTATCAATTAGCGAATAGAAATATTGTTTCCCCAATCGATGGGATGATAAAGGAATGGAGTGTAAAGGAAGGGACTATGGTCAAACCTCAAACTCCGCTATTAACTCTCACATCCTTAAATGACTTGGAAGTAAAGGTGTATGTGCTGACAGAGGATGTCATCGGTGTGAAGGAAGGCATGAAGGTCAAATTAGTGCAAAAGAGAAAAGATAAAGATTACACATTCGCTGGTACAGTGAAAGCTATCGCACCAGCAGCGGAAGAGAAAATATCTGCATTTGGGTTAACTCAGCAAAAGGTAAAGGTAACGATTGAACCGGATGATCAGATGGCTGAATGGAAACCAGGATATGCTCTAGATGTTGTGTTTACAACCTTAGAGGAGCCGAATCAATTGGCTGTGCCCAAATCTGCTCTATTTCCTTACGAAGATGGTGAAGCGCTGTGGACCGTTCGAAATGGAAAAGCTGTGATTCAAAAGGTGCAAAAGGGAATGGAAACTGATGAACTGGCCGTTATCGAGAACGGCCTAAATGAAGGTGACGTTGTGATTAAAAACCCTGAGCAAGAGGGATTAAAACCGGGGAAAAGAGTAAGTGAGCCTAAGGGAAAGTGATTGAGATACGAATGATAAGAGGAGCAGCTTAAAAATCTGCTCCTCTTATCATTATTAAAGATTTTTATGGAAACAGTTGGTACGAGTGCCAATAATTTGTCCGATAAGCCGTTTTTTCGTCCATTTAGCCAAAAAATTGTAGCAAAAAGGATCGGATTTCACGAAATGTAAGCGTTTTATATTTGGCATCATTCTTGCTACTGTATATTATCGTAAAACAAAAATGGATAAGGGAGAGTGTTAAGAATGGGAGAGCAAGTTTACGGGTTTTTTATGCCAAGTGTAAACCTAATGGGAATTGGAGCTGTTAAAGAAGTTGGAGCACGAATCAAATCCCTAGGTAAAACAAAAGCATTGATTGTTACTGATGCTGGTTTATTTAAATTTGGTGTAGCAGATCAGATTGCTGGTTACATACGCGAAGCAGGAATAGAAGCGTCCATTTTCCCTGGAGCAGAACCAAATCCAACAGATAAGAATGTAGAAGCAGGTTTGGCAGCATACAGAAACGAAGGCTGTGACATTATTGTTTCCTTAGGTGGAGGAAGCTCCCACGATTGTGCTAAAGGGATTGGCTTGGTTGCAGCAAATGGCGGGCGAATTCATGATTATGAGGGTGTAGATATTTCTAAATCTCCTATGGTTTCAATGGTAGCGATTAATACAACATCTGGTACAGCTAGTGAAATGACACGTTTTTGTATCATCACTGACTCGGAACGTCATATCAAAATGGCTATCGTAGACAAGCACGTGACTCCAACCATTTCCATTAATGACCCAATCTTAACAGTCAAGAAGCCATCAGCATTAACAGCAGCGACTGGTATGGATGCTTTAACACATGCGGTTGAAGCCTATGTATCGACTATAGCAACACCCATTACAGACGCTTGTGCCCTTCAAGCGATCCGGTTAATCAGCAAGAGCTTGCGTGCTGCTGTAGCCAATGGTGAAGATATTGAAGCTCGTGATAATATGTCCTATGCTCAGTTATTGGCAGGTATGGCCTTTAACAATGCATCTCTAGGTTATGTACACGGAATTGCTCACCAATTTGGCGGATTCTACAATCTACCACACGGTGTCTGCAATGCGATCCTCTTACCACATGTAGAAAGATTCAACCTCATTGCTTGTCCGGAGCGTTTTGTTGATATCGCCGTTGCTCTAGGAGAAGATGTAAGCGGTCTATCTACTCGTGCAGCTGCAGAGAAGGCTCTAGATGCGATCGTAACTCTTGCAGAGGATGTGAACATTCCTAAAGGATTTACTGAACTAGGTGCGAAATTAGAGGATATTCCTCTTCTTGCTGAAAATGCTATGAAGGATGCATGCTCATTCACAAATCCAAGAAAAGCAACGCTTGATGAAGTTCAAGCCATTATTCGAGCAGCTTATTAATAGATAAACTTACGGGGGTCACTAATAGCTAGAAGTGACTCCCTCTTTATAACTATTTTTCTTAAATTAAAAGATTGAAGAAAAAATAAAAAGAGAGGGGAAGTCGTTGTCATGCCAAAGTTTCTAATCGAACGCAAAATTCCTAATGCTGGGAAGCTCACTTCAGGGGAACTTCAAGCTATTTCACAGAAATCTTGCGGCATCCTTCGTGATATGGGACCTCAGATTCAATGGGTTCAAAGCTATGTCACAGGAGATGCTATTTATTGCATTTACATTGCTCCGGATGCCCAAACTATTAAAGAACATGCGCAGAGTGGCGGATTTCCGGCTGATCAAGTATTGGAAATACAAAACATCATTGACCCGACTACAGCAGAATAGCAAGATAAAGTCTGAAGTGACTTCCTCCTACATTCGTAGGGGGATTTTTATTATACAATAAGTTTATTCCTTCTATATAAAATGATAGAATAGATTAAAAATAGAGAGAGGGATTTTATGCAGATTTTCAAATTTAATACACCTGAAATTATCTTTGGAAAGAACTCCCTAGCTCAAATCGGAGAAAGCTTATGTCGGTTAGGAGCCAAGAAGGTATTTGTTGTTAGCGATCAAGGGGTAGCAAATGCTGGCTGGTGCGAGCAAGTTATTAAGTATCTGAGAAGCAGCCATCTCGACTATCACTTGTGGTTAGACGTATCCTCTAACCCTAAGGATTATGAAATTGCAAGCGGTTTAAAAGAATATCTCTCTAGTGAATGTAATTCTGTGGTTGGTATCGGTGGAGGTAGTGCACTGGATGCAGCCAAAGCGGTTGCGCTGTTATCTACCAATGGAGGAACCATTCAACAATATGAAGGAGTAGATCGAATTAAGCATCCGCTCCCCCCGATGGTCTTACTACCAACAACTGCCGGTTCAGGGTCTGAGGTATCTCAATTTTCCATCATTACAGATTCTACAAGAAAGTTAAAAATGACATTGATCTCCAAATCATTAGTACCCGACATTGCCATCGTCGATCCGCAAACCCTTATGACGATGGACAGTCATCTTACAGCGAATACGGGGATGGATGCCTTAACACATGCCATTGAATCCTATATCTCACTCGCTGCCACTTCACTGACTGAGGGCTATTCTCTAGAGGCCATTCATCTCATTTCCAAATATTTAAGACCTTCTACTGCAGGCAAATATAATCAAGAGGCAAAAGAAGCCATTGCCATGGCGAGCCTCCAAGCAGGTATTGCTTTTTCTAATGCGATTCTTGGAGCCGTACATGCTATGTCCCATCAGCTTGGTGGACTTTTGGATACACCGCACGGAGAATCTAACGCGATCCTCCTTCCCTATGTAATGGAATATAACTATATTGCATGTCCTAAGAAGTATAAGAAAATGGCAGAAGCATTCGGGGAGTCTACGGAGGGATTAGGTTTCAACCAAGCAGCCAAAAGCGCGATCAAAGCCGTCAAAGAATTAGCAAGAGATTTAGAGATCCCCGAATCATTATCTAATCTAGGACTACAGGAAGAACAGCTTGACACCTTAAGTCAGAATGCTGCACAAGACGCTTGTATGTTTACAAATCCTAGGGATATGAAAGTGGAAGATATTAAAATGCTCTTCAAACAGGCTCTCTATGGAGGAATTCATGGATAAAAAGATAGAGATGCTAGAAAGACTAACAGGAATCCGTTCCTCGCGAAAGAATTACTATGTGGAACTAACTGAGTTAGTGCAAGAAATGCAGATAAAAAATAAACAACTAGAAATCAGGAACCAGCTCATACGCATCCATGTCAATATGTCCTGGGAAGAGGTGACGGAATATATTGCCTTCCAGCTTCACCAAATGATTTCCTTCGACCAATTAGTCTTAACCTTAGTAGAAAAGTCGTCACTTTCTTTATTTATGATTGACTATTCATCCGGGACTCCTTCTAAGATTGTTCTACCCTGGAGACAGAAGGAAAAGCTTTCCCCCCAGCAATTAGACGAAATCCTAGCCGGTGAATTTCGGGGTCATGTGATCGTGACCGTATTACTGCAAAGTCACACGGATCATTCTTTTGGTTTTCTTACCATGATGAGTAAGCAAAGCTTTAAGGCAGAGGAGCTTGAATTTTTCAGAGGGATGGTCGATTATGCAGGGATTGCCATTGAGAATATTCTTCTTTATAAAGATGTCTGTGAAAAGGTAAAAATTGAAGCCCAATTGATCCAATCTGCTAAATTGGCAGCGATCGGAGAGATGGCAGCAGGGGTTGCGCATGAATTAAATAGTCCATTGACTGCGATCTTAGGGAATACTCAACTTCTTCTCCGCGAATTTCAAGAAGAACGCCAAACACGGATGCTTGAGGGGATTTACCAATGCGGCTTGCGAAGTAAGAAGATTATCCAGAATCTCCTAACCTTCTCTAGGCAGGATGAATACATATTCGAAGATCTTGATGTGCACGATTTAGTGGAAGATGTGTGTGGTTTGATTGGATATCAACTAAAGGTATCAGGGATTATAGTAGACAAAAGGTTCCAGCCAGATCTCCCAAAAGTGAAAGGAAGCCGCTACCAAATTGAACAAGTATTAATTAATCTTCTTCTTAATGCTAGAGATGCTGCACAGCATCAGGAGCATCCAACCATACAGATAGAAACCCTATTAACGGAAGTTGAAAGCGTTCTATATGTTGGCATTTCCGTCAAAGATAATGGTATTGGCATTAAACAAGAATACCTGCCGGATATCTTTAATCCCTTCTTCACGACAAAAGCCGATCAGAAGGGAACAGGATTAGGTTTATCAGTAAGTCTTGGAATTGCAGAATCACATAAAGGAAAAATACTGGTAGAAAGCTCAGAGGGTGAATATAGTCGATTTACCTTTTTGCTACCTATTCCAAAAGAAGAGGAGATCGTATGACTCAGCGAGTATTGGTTGTAGATGACGAAGTAGAAGTCACTTCGTTTTTCAACTTTTTACTAGAAAGTAGAAGCTGTGAAATCGCGCTGGCTAATAGTGGGAAGGAAGTGGATGGCTACCTTTCAGAATCTAGTGATCCATTTCAATTAGCCTTCGTTGATATGAAGCTTCCGGATTCGAATGGATTAGAAATTCTAAAAAAGATCAAAGCAAAATTTCCTGGTTGTGAGGTTATTATCATGACGGGATTTAGCACGATTCAATCAGCGATTAGTGCCATTCAAAATGGGGCCAAAGATTATCTAGAAAAGCCATTTGATAACCTGGATAACCTAGAGCAGATCATTGACTCCATTCTTTCTCCCCTAACACAAGCTGCAGATGAGATATCTGCCCAAGCGGCAGAGTTTGGAATCTTTTATTCTTCTTCTAGTCCGATGCATAACCTGATGTCGGTGGCCTATAAACTAGCCAAAAAGAATATTAACATAGTAATAGAAGGGGAAACAGGAACAGGAAAAGAATTAATGTCACGCTTCATCCATGGAGTGAGCTTACGATCACAAAATCCGTTTGTCGGGGTGAACTGTGGAGCAATTTCGGATTCCCTATTAGAAAGTGAACTCTTCGGCCATGAGAAGGGCGCCTTTACAGGGGCTATTAAAAGCAGAAAGGGTTTCTTTGAATTAGCTCATAATGGAACCTTATTTCTAGATGAGGTCGGTGAGGCTCCTCACTCTATTCAGGTTAAATTATTGCGTGCGATTGAAACTGGGGAATTCATGCGGGTAGGAAGTGAGCATGTCTTATATAGTAACATCCGCTTCATTGCGGCTACCAATCGAAGTCTATTAGATGAAGTGGAAAAAAACCATTTTCGTTCAGACCTACTATACCGGTTGGAGGGTATTAAGCTTCACCTCCCGTCTTTACGAGAACGTCCCCAAGATATCCCCCTTATTTCACAACAATATTTGGCCAAGAAATATGGAGGAAGCTACGAGTTAGATCCGGATGCTTTATCGGTATTGCAACAATATCGTTGGCCCGGAAATATCAGACAATTGGTGAACGTACTGAACCAAACCATTGCCATCCATGATACCAAGGTCATCCGCCCAGAGCATCTCCCAACTACTGTTTTGGGGGGCGGTCATAAGTCTCTGAAGCTGCCAGAGATCGTTTTGCAGAAGGAAATTAGGGAATTGGATAAAGAAGGCTGGATTGATCATGAAATTGGCGATTTCATACATAAAGTGGTAAACCAAATCCAATCAGTTGATGACATAAACTTTAAGTTATTGATGAATAAACTTCAAAAAATTGAAACAGAAGTAGGAAGAAAGATCATAAAAAAAGGACTTCTGGAGACGAATGGGAATCGCAAGCTTTTAAGTGTCAAGCTAGACATAACCAATCGAGTTTTGCGCTATCATCTGAATGAAAAACAATAGAAACCATTTGTGGGCTTGTCAGGCATGACCCACTGGGGACAAATAATGATTAAATTGCCTTCTACACATCGTGTCGCGACTCTTGGATATCATGTAGGAGGTTTCGATTTGTAGCATTCTGTGGATCATAGTTATCATGGGGGGAGTTTTATTTTTTTCTAAATTTCTGCTTGTCGTTCCTCACCTCGAACATGCCATTAGGAATAGGATAATGTATGTGAGAAAAGGGGAGGGAATACGAACCTATGTCTATGCCACAAATACCTACGATTGTTGCGGGAACAATCAATATTAGTAGGCAAGAAGTAATTAATCTATTGTTAGCATCCATTGCAATGGAAGAGCTTAGTTTAGCACATATCGTTAATGCCGAAGCGGAAAAAATCCAAGCGGTCTTAGGTACCTTGCCAGGAGGACCATCCTCGGTGCATGCTACTACATTTGGAGATCTCTTACAAATTGATCGAAGTGTGGGTAGCATATTGAGAGATGTCATAAAAAAAGAAATGCTCCTCCAATTTAAGCTAGAAGACGTATTAGAAATACTGGAACCACCTACTTGTCAGATTTCCCTTATTTCACGTCAAGTGCTAAGCCAAGGAACAGATGTTAGTGTACAAAGATTCCTAGGAACTGCACAAGGAACGAATCAAGTGATTGTTGAGATTCTCTTGAATGATACGATATTTAGTTCCACCATTGCGACTGTCAATAACAATCACCAATTTGAAGCCACATTAGAAGTTCCGGTAGGATTATCTCCCTATGAACAGGCCACCATTCGAGTTCGGTCAGTTGACCATCCAAATTGTAAGATTGAACAACTTGTTTTTACAGTTCCCATCGTTCCCTAAATACTTAAGACCTATCATCTTTAGAAGATGAGATGAAAGACTTATCATTGTTCAAGTTCGCTGAAGATTTGGTGATTTTCGCTGAAACTTCGCTGGAAAGTGAAAAAATTTGTTGAAATTTAAAGAGGTGGGGCATTTCTTAGCAGTTTTACTCTTTGGGAAGGTAGATTAAAGTGAAAAAAGCGGCTAATTTTCACTGTGGTTAAAAATTGATGGTGTAATGATTCACAGTCAATAAAAAGTTAGCCTAAAAATTGGTTCAAAATGAAAAATCTAAGGCTAATTCCCCTTCCACTAGTGCAAAGCCATTAGAGAAGGGGAAGTGATCTTCAAATAGCAGTAAGCTCTGATTACGGGATTCTTAAATTGTAATTTTTTTGTGTTTGTTTAAGCAGATTAGAATAGTTAGGGTGTTGAATTTAGGATCAATAACGAGGGTTGAAGTAAAAAGAGGAGATTACTATAATGCATAGGAAGTGAAACAATCCTAAATGGAGTTGTCCCCATATTAAATGCGTTTAAGCTGAGCAAGTTCTCTTTCATTGCGGTTAACTTTCTCTAATACAAAATCAATATCCCTCTCGATAATTGGAAAGCGATCACGGACTGATTTTATTTCATCCTTGATTAGTTTTAGATCTTCGGAGTTCTGGATCACTTGAGCTTTTATGCTAATCTGTTCAAATTCCATTCGTTCCATTCTCTTGTCTATTTCACAAATTCTCTTATCCATGTCGACAATCTTTTTATCCACTTCATAAACCTTTTCGTATATTTTTTGCAACAACTCATTTGGGTTCATTTTGCTGGCTCTCCTTTCAATATAGTTACCTTAATAATACAACATTTATATTACTGTCTCAATACATTCTACTGTCGGGTGAATCTATACTCCATTAAGAAGTGGTCGAACCTAGTTCATATTGAGTAACGGCAAGGCTATTTTTGCTTACCCTGTGTGTGGGTGTCCCATTAACAACAAGGTGAAGGAATAGCTTTGCCGTTTTGTTTACAAATTTAGATAGATAAAATATGCGTTCAATTATTTGGCTTGATCAGCAAAATATTTTTTGGAAATTTGATCATACGTACCATCTTGTTTAATCTTCTTTAAGCCATCATTTATTTTACTTAAAAGCTCACTATTTCCTTTTTTAACGAGAATTCCATAGTACTCTGGTTGAATGCTAGAATCATCAACAATCTTGAACTTTTGGCTTCCGATTTTTTTCACATATTCAAGAACAACAGCCTTATCAACTACTACTGCATCTAAGCGTTTAGTGGTCAAATCATCAATAGCTGCAGGGATATCATCAAATCCTTTAATTCCTTCATAGGTTTTTCCGAAGCGGTCCTGAAGAACTTTTTCGCCAGTGGTTGCTGTTTGAACACCGATTTTTTTGCCTTTAAGATCGTCTAGTTTCGCAACGGTTGAATCTTTTGGCACAAGAATAAATTGCTTCGCTTCAAAGTAAGAATCGGAAAAGTCATATTTTTGCTTGCGTTCATCATTGACTGTAATGGCAGCAATCGCCACATTGGCTTTATCATGATCGATAGCATCAAACATTGCATCCCATGGGGTATGTTGAACTTTCACCTGTAAATTTTCAGCCTTTGCAACTGCATTAATCAAATCGACATCAAAACCAACAATTTTGCCTCCTTCTTGGCTTTCAAAAGGTGGGAATTCCGCATTGGTAACTACTGTTAAAGCTTGATCTTGTGTTTTTGCCGGTTTATTTTCACTCCCTTGATTGGAACCACATGCTACAAGGGAAAAAACACTTAAGGATAGTATTCCTGCCATTGCCCATTTCTTAACATTTGTACTCATCATTCTCATTTCCTCCTATCAAATCGTAGAACCTATTTGTCTAATTTTGCCGAATGAAGCGACCTGAGTTATTATACATTTTGTCGCATAAACTTTCAATGCGGCACGTTACCTTAATAAATGAATAAAGCAAATGAGGTCTGAGAATGGGTAGTGCCTTAGGTGTGGAGTGCAGAAGAAAAAATCGATTCTGAACAGAATCGATTAGGGTTTCAAGTTGATATGATTTTGGTGGGGAAAATACACAGCTAAGAAGGGGTATGCCTTATTTAGTAGAGAACCCTCCTAGATCATGTTTAGTGAAAAAATTCCAGATGATAGAACTTGCAACGGGTCCTTGAGTGTCTGTATACGTTCCATCAGCACTGCCACCTGACCAGGCATGACTCATTCCATTTACTAGCCATAATTCGATTAGTGGAGACCCACTTGGGTCATTATATACGTTCTGCAAATAACTTTTTTCATTTACAATATCAGTCTTTACCATTGCTGGAGCAATTTCTACTTTCCCCGTTTTACCGTCGACAAGGAAATTAGTTTGTGACCATTGGGTAATTAATTGTTGTGCGTTGATTGGGTGAACAGTGGTATCACTAGTTCCATGAAAAACAATGACAGGCATTTTTCTTTTATATTTTCCCATTTCTTGAAAAGCCATATTTCCACATTCATATGGATCTAGCCCTCCCTTATCCATCGCGATTAGGGGATTATCTAGCTCTTGCATATCTGCAGCGTGATATTCTAAACCAGAACAGATCCCAATTCCACAAAATATATCTGGGTATGTAACTCCTAAATTAACCGTCATAGCAGCACCAGATGAAAGTCCAGCAGCATAGATGCGGTTGGAATCAATACTGTATTTCTTTTTCACCTCATGAATCATACCCACGATGATATCAGGCTCACCTCCCTTTCCACGATGGAGATTTTGATCGTAGAACCATAACCAGCAGCCATCAGGATTCCCAAGTTCAACTTGAATGGGATGAGCTGGATACAAAACTATGAAATTTTCTTTTTCAGCCAATTCATTCATTCTTGTTCCAGCGGCAAAGACATCAGGGGTTTGATCACAACCATGAATCATAACCAATAAAGGTGTTTTTGTTCCTTTCTTATATCCACTTGGAATGTATAATTTATAAGAAAATCCTACTATTCCCTCTGGGCTATAGTCTCCCTCATAGTTAAATTCTAGGAATTTGGGCATTGTCTTTTTCCCCTCTCTAAATAATAAATGAAATTTATAAGGCCCCACTTCAATGCAATGTACTCTCGCACGTCACCTTATAAGTGGAGCCCATGTTTTTGGGCGCTTTTTAAAATTCAAAAATCGTTAATCTTCCAGTATGAAGCTGCAAGGAGTGGCAAACTCTAGTAGGATCGGACTTCTTGGCTAGTTGACTGATAGGGATTTCCACCCCTAC
>DATFAS010000176.1:0-39959 GCA_035254305.1 Bacillota bacterium | reverse complement strand
AAGTTTTAGATGGTTGAAAACAGGACCATGCCAGCCCTTTAAATACGCTTCCCGGCCAATGATGCTATTTGAGATCGAATGAAACTGACTTATTGTTGATTTCTCTAATAGAATGCTCATATCGATCTTTCCATTTTCAATCGTACAGTCATTTTCAACGGCAACAAAAGGACCAATTTCTGCATTCTTGAGGATGCAATTTTCTCCAATCATAACAGGACCTTGGAAAATACAATTTTCAACTACTGTTTCCCTTCCAAGAATAACCTGTTCACCAACATGCTTTTTCATCATCCACTGATTTGCATCCATCCAGCGCGGAACAGTACCAATATCTGAATACAGATCATGAGTGATTGTATAGGAAATTTTATATCCTTGATTCATCAGCCACTGGATCGCATCAGTGATTTCATATTCCCCCCGTGGGGATGGTGATATTTCATGAATTGCTTTGAAAATAATAGATTCAAAAAGATAGGCACCTATAACTGCTAAATTGCTTTTTGGCTGCATTGGCTTTTCCTGCAGGGAAACAATCTCATTCCCTTTTATTTCTGCCACCCCGAAATCTTGTGGTTTTTCAACCGGTGCTAGCATGATCGCACCTTCACTTTGATCCTTCCGATAAGAGGAAATGAGAGTTTTTAAATCCTCAGCAATCAAATTATCGCCTAACAATAAAACAAATGGATGATTACCAATAAATTCTTGTGCTTGTTTAATGGCATGTGAAATCCCTTTCTGTTCCCTTTGAATGATATATTGGATTCGAGCTTTAAACCTCTCACCATTACCAATCTTCTGACGAATCACCTCTTGGCCTGGATTTATGACAATGCCTATCTCTTCTATTCCTTGGCGAAGCAAATTTTCAATGCAATATTCCAATACCGGCTTATTGGCTACTGGTAGCATTGTCTTTGGTTGAGAGAAGGAATACGGCTGGAGTCGCGTTCCCTTCCCCGCACACAGGATTAACCCCTTCATTTAATCCATCACCTCCTGAAGTTTGGTGAGGTTCTTCCGGTACCCTCTCTGTTTCTGTCAATAAACCTTGAAAAACCTGATAATATCCCTGTGCAGTACTAGCCCAGGAGAAATCCTTAACCATTTTATAACCTTGCTTTCCGAATTTTTCTCTTAATTCTTTCGATTGGAGTAAGAGTCGAATCGATCGATATAATTCCTGACGATAATTTTCAATAGAGAATATACATCCATTCTGCTCATGCTTGACTAATTCCGGTATACCGCCACGGTCTGAGGCAACGATAGGCTTTGTAGAAGCCATGGCTTCTAAGTTTACCCTACCGAATGGCTCTTCCCATAAGGAAGGAATCACTACAATGTCTGCTAATTGATAGATATAGGGGATATGTTGAGGCTTAATAAAATTAGTGAAAAGCACCTGATTCTTTAGCCAGTTCGTCTTTTGTTTTAGAAATTTAACATATGGAGTATGAATGTTTCTACCATATACAGGACTTCCAGTTATAATTAGCTTTAGTCTTGGGAATTCTTCTGTAAGCTTAGGTAGAACATCAAGAAGGAGATGGAGGCCTTTTTCTTTCAGAAGGCGCCCAACAAATAAGAGGACTTGGTCTCTTTCTGTAATTCTTAACTCTCTTTTAATCCTTGCTACAGCGGCTTCCTTTTTGCGTGCCTTTTGGAACGGATCTGGATTAATTCCTAGATGGACTGCAAAAGTTTTCATATTAAAAAAAGGATATTTTTCTACGAAATATTTTCTTAAATATTCACTATTTGTAATCAGTGCATCCACTTCCTTGGATACTTCCACCATCTCTTCTTTCGTGATCGTTGGTGGAGAAGAAAACACTGTAGAGTGCATATTTAAAACGATAGCTACACGGGGAATAAATGATTTTAACCGACAAATATAACTCGGTCGATTTTCTACCATCACAATATCTGGATTCATTTTTTTCAGATGTTTACCCACCATTTCGACGTACTGGTCATAATGATTAAACATAAATCTTTTGTAATACAGTTTTCCTTCTTTGGTGGATCTTTTATATTCTAAACATTTCTTCGTGTAGACGATCACATGATGATCCCTCGCCAATTGCTTCGCAACCATTTGTATATCATGTTCTACAGAGCTTCCAATGACTGGAGGGACGGAAAAGCTTCCAGGACTAACAATGGCAATTTTCATCAAAACCGAGAGCACCCTCTTCACCAATACAATGTTTGTATAGGGTATGTTGTGGATAAATATCACGTAACGGCAGCTAACTATATTTAGAACCTAAAATAAAAAAGCTTCAATTAATCGAAGCTTTTTTATGGGCCTCCTGCTTGTGGTAGAGGTACTTAGCGTATAGGATTGGGTTTTCATAAGTTTTGTACCAGTTATCATACAGCTTGGCATTCCGAAAGCTATATCGTAAATCTCTTCCATTCACTTCAATAAAATAAGGAAAACCTGACCCATCAACCCCTATGTCTAATCCAATATCTGCTAAATGGCTAAGCTTATGGCCCAAGTGCAGAGCAATCTGGACCCCAAGCGTGCTTATCGCCTTTTTTGTTGTCTCTACAGGTAAACCTGCATGGGCGAAGAGCTCCTCGCATCGTATTACCTTCCCACCACCAGCCACATTTGTCACATGCATTCCCTTTGCCGCAACCTTACCAACCATTCCAGTGACCTGCCAATAGCCTTCGGCTCCTCGTTGGACTGATACTCGTATATCAAACGGTTTTCCTTTATATTTGGCGAGAGGAATAGCTTTTTGAATTATATAGGATGCTTTCCCAATTAACTTCCTTAATGCTGGATATACTTTGGTACTACTTTTCAACGTTCTATTCTTCCTAGAATGAATCAACCAACCTGCGTCTTTTCTTTCAATCTTAATTACACCAATCCCTAGACTGCCACTTGTTGGTTTAATGAAGAGATGCTGAAATCTTCCCATCATCATTTCTAAATTTTTCTTAGAAAACAATACAGTATAAGGCAAATGAGATTGAATATCCGCATTCTGATCAAGCAATTGATGAATCCTATATTTGCTATACCTTGTCTGTCCATTAAACACTGTACTCTTTTTCCTTAGAAAACCAAGTTTTTCTCTACTTAATTTGGTAAAGGTCATGGAACGGTTATGAATCACTTTCGGAATGCTTCGTTTAACAAAACGGTATCCATTCGAGAAAATATATCCTTCGGCCTTGTTTTGCTTAGGTCTTATCAGATCAAGTGACATATAAAAAGGGAGCACTCCATTTACCCTGCCAGCTCGATTATAATAGGTAATTTTTTCATGAGCCGTTCGATTACTTGGGATACCTCTTAATGTTCTAGGATCTAGTAAGATCCCCACTCTAGGTGCCACCTTTTTCTCCCTCTTTTCTATCTAGTAAATATCTTGCATATCCTACTGGATTTTCGTATGTTTTCTTCCACAGATCAACCCGATTGGCCTTAGCGAAGCTATATCTTTGATCTCGACTATTCATTTCAATGAAATAAGGATGACCTTGCCGATCAATACCAAAATCGTAACCAATATCAGCTACGTGTGGTAATCGGATATCTAGATAGCTTGTAATGGCTAAAGCTATACGTGAAAGATCTGAGATGACTTGTTCAATTGAAAGGTTGGAATAAGACCTTATAATTTGTTCTAAGGCAACCACTCTACCCCCTTGTGCAACATTGCTTAGAAAATGGCCACGCTTTGCAACCTTTGCAACCATCCCTGTTATCTGCCAATCGCCTGTCATTCCTTTTTGTACAGAAACGCGAATGTCGAAGGGAGAACCCTGATAAGTGGCTAGCGGAATAGTTTGTTGAATAAGATATTTTTCAGCTCCAACCAATGGTTTAAGTTTAGATACTAGCTGGTTTCCATGTATCAACCGAACCTCTACCTGTTTTCCTTTCCGGTATCTAAGTTTCCATAATGAATCGTTTATCTTATCTAGTTTAATAATACCCATCCCTACTGTCCCTTTGTCTGGTTTAAGTAGAAAGGATGGATAACAGACCTTAAATTCTTCAATCGCTTGAGGTGTAAACAGAACTGTCGTAGGCAAGTAAGAAAGGAATGCTTCATTTTGTCCTAGGAGATGAGAAATATAAAATTTGCTATATCGATTCCACAAATTAAAAATCCTATGCTTCTTAGAAAGCTGTTTAATCTTTTGATAAGCCTGTTTCGTGTGTAGGATGGCTCGGTTATGAATTACTTGAGGTAAAGGAAGCTGCCTTTTGATCCAACGTCCATTTTGATTTATAAATGCTGTAGTAGTTCTCCTTGCAACCGATATATCCTGTAGGCGAAAATAACAGGGAGTTAAATGGTACTTCCTGCCTGCAGCCTGATAAAACTCTAACTTTTCATGACCCATATTTCTTTTCTGGATTCCCTTCCAAAGTGAATCATTGATTAATATACCTAGAAAGGCTTTACTCATAACGTTCATCACCCATCTACTCTCTCACGACTACGGTATGTTCAAAGAACCATTCGGTGAGCTTTTGCAAGGAAAACGGGCTTGAACCATAAAAGACCATTAAAAAAAGAGTGCATAGCACACTCTGATTAACTCTCATTTTCTAACCAATTATAGAAGGGGAATGGTTCTACTTTTCTCTGTGCTTGTACTTGAGTTGGTTTACGAAACTTTAAACTAAAATCTCGTGCCTGCTTCGGTGTGCGGATATTATTACGCTGCCACTCAAACAGAATCCTATCAATATAACGAAAATAGAGCTTCCCTGAAATTACTGCTTCACGAAGAGCTGCAACAATCAGCTCATCTGAATAATGGTCATTATCCTGCCACATCGTTAAGGTTTCACATTCAATCGGAGAAAGAGGACGTCCAAATTCCTTCTCAAAGATGGTAAATAAATTTTCTTTCTTTTCTTTCGCTAATTTCGTATCCTGTTCTTCATTTTGAATAGATTGTTGATGGACTAAGAACTGAGCTATTCTCTTAAATAAGGGATCAAATTGGATTTCCTCAGAACGGATTCCAGTTTGTTGATCCTTAATATCTTCTATGGCAAGAAGATTATTCTTCACAAGTCTTTGCAGCAATACAATGACTTTCTGTTCATCCACTGACATCCGTTCTTTTAATTCGTGTATGGTTGGAAAGTCCTTCCCGTCCTGCTTAAAGTCCATAATATGTATGATTAACATCATTTCTTCATCGGTTATTCCGATTTGCTTATAATTTCTTAACAAATAAATAGGTAGTGAAAGGGTACTATTCTTTAATAATTGAAAAAAAAGTTGCTCCATCTCATAAACACCTCGCCCCTATTATACTATTGAATGAGGTGAATTGTTAGGCTTGACCTATTTCCAAGGTAAAACTTGGGCTAACTACAAACTTGTACTTTCCAATCAGCCAAAAGAAGACTATTACTCACCTGTACTAGCATGCTCTGAGCAATAGTCTTCAGATATTTAAGGATATAAACGGTTTAATAAGCGTGGGAATGGAATCGTTTCCCTTACATGCTCTGTTCCACAAATCCAGCCCACTGTTCTCTCAAGTCCAAGACCAAACCCACTATGTGGAACAGATCCATAGCGGCGTAAATCAAGATACCATCTATAGGCATTTTCATCTAAATGATGTTCCTGATAACGCTGTTCCATCAATTTAAGATCGTCAATTCGTTGGCTTCCACCAATAATCTCTCCATAGCCTTCTGGAGCAATTAAATCAGCACATAACACAACATCTGGACGATTAGGATCTGGCTTCATGTAAAAAGCTTTAATTTCCGTTGGATAATGCGTAATAAATACAGGCTTATCATAATGACTAGCAATTTCTGTTTCATGTGGAGCCCCAAAATCTTCTCCCCACTTAATTTCATGCCCCTTCTCTTGAAGCATCTTAATGGCTTCATCATAGGTAATCCGAGGGAAGGGTGCCTTTATCTGCTCTAGTTTACTCGTATCTCTCTGTAAGGTTTTTAACTCTGCTTGACAATTATTCAATACAGATTGCACAACATGGGAAACAAAATTTTCTTGAACTCTCAAATTCTCTTCGTGATCACAGAAGGCCATTTCTGGTTCTATCATCCAAAATTCAATAAGATGGCGGCGAGTTTTGGATTTTTCCGCACGGAAGGTTGGCCCAAAGGTGAAAATACGCCCTAATGCCATCGCCCCTGCTTCTGCATACAGCTGCCCGCTTTGGGAAAGATAAGCATCCTCATCAAAATATTTCGTATGGAATAATGAGGTGGTTCCCTCAGCAGAAGTGGGTGTTAAAATTGGAGCATCCACCTTCAAGAAACCATTCTGATGGAAGAACTCATACATGGAATGAATCACTTCCGAACGAATAGCTAAAATAGCCCGTTGTCTAGGGGTTCGAATCCATAAATGGCGGTGGTCCATGAGGAACTCTGTACCGTGTTCCTTAAGTGAAATCGGATATTCTTCAGCAATTTGGATGATTTGAATCCCAGTCACTGTTAATTCATATCCACTTGGTGCCCGTTCCTCTTCCCTCACCAATCCGGTAACATATAGCGAGCTCTCCTGAGTCAAGGTTGTTGCTGCTTCCCATACTGCCTCTCTTGCCTCGGCCTTAACTAATACTCCTTGAATAAACCCGGTTCCATCTCGTAGTTGGAGAAATTGGATTTTTCCACTAGACCTCCTATTATAAAGCCATACTCCGATTGTCACTTCTTGACCAACAAACTTTCCTAATTGACTAATGGTCGGATTCATTCTGGTAATCCCTCCGATATGTAAAATAATGTAATCATCTACCTTTGCCAATTGAATTATACAATTCCATACGAACAAAAATCAATAAGAGCACGAATTAAAACGAAACTAATGCGTTTTAAAATAGAAAAAGCGCGGGAAGGCTATCCGCGCATTTATAAAATAAAATTAAGTAGAAGGACGATTAGGACCATCTAGCTTCTTATCTCCATAACCCCTCTGACCTTCAACGGCTGCTTGGGGCTGCCCTGTAGTATTTTCATTTCGAAAATTAGTATTAGAGTGATTCCTCTGCTTAGGTTTTTTCATTGGGCCCCCTCCTTTTGTTTTATTTTGTCTTAGAGGGTACCGCTTCATACTTATATTATTTCTTTTCTACAAAGCGCTTAATTCGATCAATACCTTTTTCTAATTGCTCTAACGAGGTAGCATAAGAAATTCGAATATGATTTGGCGCCCCAAAACCACTTCCAGGAACAAGTGCGACAAATTCTTGCTCAAGTAAAGCCTTAGCCCATTCATCTACGTTAGCAAATCCACCCTTTTTCACGGCTTCCGATGCATTAGCGAAGATATAGAAAGCACCTTTTGGCTTCACACAGTGAATGCCTTCAATAGCATTGAGTTTCTCTACAACAACATTTCTACGTTTTTCAAATTCTTGTCTCATCATTTCAAGTGGTTCCTGCGTTCCACGAAGAGCTTCCAAAGCTCCATACTGTGCAAATGTTGTCGGGTTGGAGGTAGAATGACTAGACAAATTAGTCATCGCGGCGATGAGTTCTTTATTTCCTGCTGCATAACCAATTCTCCAACCTGTCATGGAATACGGTTTAGACATCCCATTAACTACGATGGTATGATTGTAAGCTTCCTGGCTTAAGCTTGCTATACTCACATGCTGAGCACCATCATAAATTAATTTCTCATAAATTTCATCAGAAATCATAAGAAGATCATGCTTAATGCAAATATCGGCAATAGCCTTAAGCTCATCTCTCGAATAAACACTACCCGTAGGGTTACTTGGTGAGTTAATGACCAAAGCTTGTGTTTTATCCGTGATTGCTGCTTCTAGGTGCTCAGGCTTGATCTTAAACTCGTTATCTTCTGTCCCTTCTACGAAGACAGGAACCCCACCTGCAAGTAATACTTGTTCTGGGTAGGAAACCCAGTAAGGAATAGGAATAATAACCTCATCCCCAGGTTCAAGGATTGCTTGAAAAATATTGTAGAGCACATGCTTAGCACCATTCCCAACCATAATCTGTGCTGTTTGATAATCAAGACCATTATCGTCTTTTAATTTTTTGCAGATGGCTTCTCTAAGCTCTGGAATTCCTGCTGCAGGCGTATATTTGGTTTTACCTTCCTGCATAGCCGTAACCGCTGCATCAATGATATGTTGAGGAGTATTAAAGTCAGGTTCACCTGCTCCTAATCCAACCACGTCAACTCCTTGTTTCTTCAATTCGTTTGCTTTTGCGGTAATCGCAAGCGTAGAAGAAGGTGATAATTGTTTAACACGTTGTGACAGCTTCATAAATAAAAAACCTCCTAAGAGCCGATTATAACTATATATTTCATACCTATTCTACTTGAAGAAAAAATAAATTCAACCACTTCGTTAATTATATAAAAAACTCCCGCACCAAACAAAGATTAATTATTACGGCACAGGCAAAAAAAAAAATTATTTTCCCTTTTCACCATAAGAAAAGAGAAAATAATTGTTATTAACAAACTTCTTTTTGTTTTTCTTCTACAAACCCACGGAAGAAATCACCGCTAAGCACTTCCTCTTTCACAAGGATCGCTGCTCCTTCTTCCATGAGAGACTGTTTATTGCGAAGAATTTCTCTAGTCTTCTCAAGCAATCGATCGAGAATTTTCGAAGATTCTTTATTCACTTCATCTTTATTTACCATATCCAACTTGACAATACCAAGATCAGATAGTCCACTATCTAGCATCGTGTATACAAGTTTTAATGCTTGATCAAAATCTCCTTTTGACCCGGTACTACGATGACCATACTTAATCTCTTCTGCCACCGCACCTCCTAGGCAAATCATAATTTGCTTTTCAAGATACTCATGTGTGTAGAGATAACGATCTTCTTGTGGATTTTGTCTCACATACCCTAATGCTTGACCACGTGGACTTACTGTTACTTGAGAAACAGATTGAGGGGTCACTGTTTCAGAAACAATGGCATGTCCCAATTCATGAATTGCTACTCTTTCACGTTCCTGTGCATTGGTTTCACGATCTGTTTTCTCACCCATCATCACCTTATCGACAGCAAGTGAGAAATGTTTGCTTGTAATTTGTTTAGCCTGTTCACGAAAGGCATAAATAGCAGCCTCATTCGTTACACTCTCAAGCTGAGCACCGGAAAAACCATAAGTTTCTGCTGCGATCTGCTCTAGATCAACACGATCTTCCATGGGTTTATTTTTAGCATGAATCTGTAAAATCTGTAGGCGAGCCTTTTTATCTGGTAAGTCCACTGAAATTTTACGATCAAATCTCCCAGGGCGAAGAAGTGCCTCATCTAGCATATCCGCACGGTTCGTTGCAGCCATGATTAAAATTCTCGGTGACTCAGATGTACTCATCCCATCCATTTCCGTTAATAACTGATTCAATGTCTGGTCATACTCGCGGTGATGATTTCCTTCTCTTTTACCGCCTAAAACATCAATCTCGTCGATAAAGATTATTCCACTATCTTGATTATTTTTCTCTGCTTTTGCTTTCACATCTTTAAATAAATCGCGGATACGCTGTGCACCAACACCCACATACATTTCTACAAATTCAGAACCAGATGCAGCTACAAATGCAGAGTTCGTATAATTAGCTGCCGCCTTCGCCATCAATGTCTTTCCCGTTCCCGGAGGGCCTGTCAATAGAATTCCCTTCAATGGGCGAATCCCATATTCCTTCGCACTCTCCTTATGAATAAGAAAGTCAAGCGTTTCTTTAAGCTCATATTTAGCTCTCTGCTGTCCACCAATTTCCTCGAAACGAATGTTCGTCTTGGGAACTGCATTTTTCGCCTTCTTATTACCTTGTCCAATTCCAATAGAACCTGTACCACGCATCATAAAGAAGATGAAGGCGCCAACCAATACACCTCCGATGATGAAAGGAGCAATATTCACCCCTAGGAACAACAGAAAAATTAAAATAGCAGGAATGACTCCGAAAACAATTTCTTTACTCATTGTTTTTCTTCACCTCTTCCTTCACGGGAAGAACAGCATACAGGCGGTCCTTACCTTCCTGCATATATAGATAAATATTCTGATCATCCATTCTTGCAACAGATTGATCTAATTTACCGTTCTTCTTCATGTCTTCCACAATCTTCGGAATCTGTCCGTACTCCTTCAACTCTAAAGCCTGTGCTAAACCAAAATATTGTTGATCCCATAACTTTTTGAGACCATCCCCTTGGTTAGGAAGATGAATCGTTACGGTTTTACCTAAATTTCTTTCGTGTATAAAATCGTATATATCCTTATAATCATTGGCGTAGGTTGTAGGATCTTTAAAATCAACATCAATTTCAACTTGATTATTATTTATCTCTAGATGTTTGAGCACAACATTTTGCTTACTTGCAATAAAATCCTCAACAGGCTTTTGCACATAGAATTGCTGATACGTGTACCAACCACCGAACAAAATGATTAACGAAGAAACTAATGAAAACATAATGGGCATCGCTTTAATTTTCATGCACTTGCCCCCTTTCTATGCAGCTTCTAGATAACCAATCTTTATGAAAGCTACATGAAAGAGTATATCACAGAGTATATACAATAGGAGCAAGAAGGTTTTTCCTCTAGCCCTCCATTTTTTGCAAACGATAGGAACGAATAAAATCCCCGCTTTTCATATTATAATAATAATAGTTAAGCTTTCCTTCTTGATCAGTAAACCGAATTTCCCATAATGGTGTTTTATCCTCCATTCCTGGAATCGCCTCGATTTTTCCTGCAACAGCTATTTTCTGTTTGATATTTTCCTCTAACCCTTCTTCACTTTTTAAACTATTCCTATACTCGTAACGAACAAGCTGCTGGTCTTTAAACCATGCAATAATCGGTATATTCTGATCAGTCTTCCCTTCCACTACAAGGAAGCTTTCTTTCCCGTTGTACATATTCACTTGGTCAACAGAAGTAATGGCCGTAAATTGTCTAGCAAGTGTCATCCCCTCAGTTTGTAATTGTTGCTTTTGTGAATAGAGAGAGTAAGCCATTTGGCTCCCTTCCCAACATACTGCAGCTAATATTAATAATGTAAGAATGAATATTTTTCTCATAGAACCCTCTCCCCAGATCAAGAAGATGTTACGTGTTTGGGCAAATACTGCTACTCATGCTCCCACTATTGCAGGTTATAATATAGTTACCGCGCAAGAGGGAGGTGAATGCGTGGCCCTAAATGAAATAAACGAAACCCCATTCCATGATATGCCTCCGGAAATAATTGAAAGGCTAATGAATGACCATCACATGTCATGGCTATCCTTATCCTCTGGTTTTCGATTACAGGAAGACGCAGCACCAACATTTCGACAACCTGATTTTGCCGCTTGGATTAAAATGGACTAGAAGTGGCTGACACTTTTTAACCATCATTAGTTTGACTAAAAACATCCTACCTATACTCCATGGAAAAAAGTCCCGAAAGGGACTTTTTACTCGTACTAACCTTAAAGATTGATTGCTTATTTTTTTAGTAAATCAAACATTCGATTCGCTTCAAAGATGATTTTCTCTTCATCCAATGTTGTAAATTCACCATTTGATAATAGCTTTTTCCCATCGACATAGACGTCTAGCACATCATAACCTGAGGATGCATAAACCAAATGGGATACAGGATCATGCATGGGATGGAAGTGTGCACGATCGGTTCTCACGATGATCATATCTGCTTTTTTCCCAACCTCAAGTGAACCCGTCTGATCCCCATTGAACATAGCTTCTGCTCCATATCGTGTTCCCAGCCGAAGAGCTTGCTCAGCAGGAATAGCAACCGGGTTATAATTTACCCCTTTATGGAGCAAGGCTACCATCTTTACTTCTTCAAATAAATTAAGATTATTGTTACTTGCCGAGCTATCGGTTCCAAGTGACACAGTCATTCCTGCCGCAAGCATCTCTGGTACCCTAGCTACACCACTAGCTAACTTTAAGTTACTAATGGGATTATGAGATACTTTCACGTTATACTTCGCAAGTAATTCAATCTCTTCATCTGTTAAATGTACAGCATGGGCCACGAGTGTTGGTCTTTCAAACACACCTAATCGTTCAAGATGGGCAGGCGGCCTTAAGCCGTAATCCTTAACGTTTTGCTCCACTTCGCGCAAGCTCTCAGACATATGGATATGGATCGGTAGATCTAGTTCATGGGCCTTCTCTACAATTCGCCGGATGAAATCAGGCGGGCAAGTATAAGGAGCATGTGGCGACATCATCGTTGTAATTCTTCCATCTGCTTGATGATTCCAATTCCTCGCAAAAGATGTGGCTTCCTCTAATTTTTGCTTCTGAACATCCTCAGGGCAAAGGCCTATTACCCCACGTGCTAATGCTGCACGCATCCCACTTGTCTGCACAGCCTCAGCAACTTGATCCATATGGTCATACATATCCACAAAGCTTGTTGTACCAGTACGAAGCATCTCCAACAGAGAGAGAGAAGTCCCCCACAACACATGCTCAGCAGTAAATTGCCCTTCAAGAGGCCACATTTTCGTTTCTAGCCATTCCTGTAGTGGAAGATCATCCGCATAGCCTCGAAGTAAAGACATAGCAGCATGTCCATGTGTATTGACAAGACCAGGCATTATGATATGTCCTTTAACATCTACTATCTCATCATAACCGGAGGTTTCTGTTAACATAGGTCCGACATAGGTAATTTGGTTTCCCTTGATCCCAACTGACCCTTTAGCAAATACATCATTATTCTCATTCACACTAACTACAAATCCATTTGTAAATAAAGTCTTCTTCATCTTTTTTCCTCTCCACTCAAAATCGATATCGTCATTAAAGCAAACCATCCCTTTTAAAGTCAAGCATCAAGCATGAATTTTAATAAAATTTAGCAATTCATCTAAAGATTGTTCTTTTTTCTCTGTTGTAATTGTTGAAAACAAATCTCCCATTTTATCTATTCTTTCCTTCATATTGCGAAGGGTAAAATCTGTAGGATGAAATCCCTGATAAACCTCTTCCCAGGTTACAGGTGCTGATACACTAGCCGCTGTTCTTGCCCTTGCAGAATAAGGGGCTGGAAGTGTTTTTCCTTCCCAATGCTGCAAATAATCAAAATAAAGCTTAGTACCTCGATTTTTCACAAGACGTTCGAGTGTAACAAGGTGAGGGTATTTCCCTTCAATATATTGTGCAATAAATTTATTTAATTGCCGTGTCTCTTCATAGGAATAACGGGTTGCGATAGGCAGATAGATCTGTATGCCTGTGGCACCCGATGTCTTTGGTTGGCTATATAACCCAAGAGAATCTAGGATTTCCTTAATTCTACAAGATGTCTCTAAAACGAGGCTATAATCTTCTACATCAGTAGGATCTAAATCAAAAACTAGTTCTGTAGGCTGGGATGGTTGATTGATTAAATTAAATGTCACATGAAGCTCAAGGCTGGCTTGATTACCAAGCCAAACGAGAGTAGGAAGATTACTAGCAACAATGTAATTGGTATCTCGATACGAATACACCTGAAGCCACTCAGGGGCATGTTCTGGCACATTTTTCTGATAGAAGGATTTACCATGAATCCCATTGGGAAAACGGATGGTGGTTAACAGTCGATTAGTCGTGTACGGAAGAATATAAGGAGCCATCTCAATTAAATAACGAATATAGTCTAACTTGTGTATCTCTAATTCAGGCCAAAGTGCCTTCTTAGGGTTAGTAATATGGACTACCTTGCCTTCAATCTCCAATTCAAAATCGTCACGCATCAATTTTTTACCACCTAAAAAAAGCGACTTATATTTATAGAATAATACGTGAGTCTTATGATCAATCATTCATTTTAAGATATTGTAGCTTTTCTTCGACGTTTCTTTACTGGTTCTTTCTCTCCTTGCATTGCTTGCTCCTGTTCTTTGGCTGTTTTTGTTGCTTCGAGGCTTGCTTGAAGAGCTGCCATTAGATCAACAACCTTGACTGCACGCGGAATCTCTGGAGCTTCCTGAACCTGCTCTCCCTCGACCTTGGCATGAATCAAATCCAGCAGTTTATGGCGGTAATCATCGTTATACTTGCTAGCGTCAAAATCAGTTGCAAGATTCTCGATCAATTGTACAGCCATGTTCATCTCCGCCTCACTAACAGCTAATTGAGTAGGTAATCCAGGAACCTGCTCAACCGGGCGCACCTCATCAGGGTAAAAGATCGTTTCCATCACAATACAATTTTGATATAACCGGACTGCCGCTAGGCTTTCTTTCGAACGAATCGTAATCTTAGCAATGGCTATCTTCCCTGTTCTCTGCATGGCCTCTCTTAACAATACATAAGCCTTATCCCCTGTTTCATTCGGTGACAGGAAATAAGTCTTATCAAAATAAATGGGATCGATCTGGTCCAAGCTGACAAAATCAAGAATTTCTATTGTCTTTCTAGTTTCGGGTGTTATAGCGTCGATATCCTCATCACTTATGACAACAAACCTCCCAGGTTCATACTCATAACCCTTAACAATCTCATTCATTTGAACCTCTCGCTCACAATGCGGACAAGTCTTACTATATTTGATCGGGGTGCCACAATCCTTATGAAGATGACGAAACCGAATATCCTTATCTTCCGTTGCACTAAACATTTTTACCGGAATGTTTACCAAACCAAAGCTAATTGAACCTTTCCACATAGTATGCATGTACTTGAATTCCCTCCAGCCATTAAAACCTTATTTGCTTATATCCTCCCACTTTTCAAACAATCATAACCATAAACTTAAAAGACCCAAGCAAATAAGGTAAAGATCACGATGAACGGTGAAATTTACCATTATTAAAATATCCTTTTTGATTTTCCTTTCGAATTCTATAATGCTTACCATTAGAGAAAATACTAACAGTCCCATGACTTTTCGTTTGATAAACATCCATCCAGGTTTCCGTTAATCTCTCAAGCACCTTAGGATGCATCCTCGGATGCCCATCATGAAATATAATCGCTGCATGGGCATCTACCTGCTTCAAAAATTTAGGATCAGAAGCCTGGTTACTCCCTCCATCACTGACCTTCAAAATTTGGGATTTTACATTATATTTTTTCACCAGCAGTTGCTCGGTTCTTTCATTAATATCACTTGTAAACAAAATTTTAATATGCTGGTGAACCAATTGAAGCACTAATGAGTTGTCCTCTGGAGACAGTGAAAGAGGTTCTCCGGGATGAAGAATTTTCAAAACAACCCCCATAGGAAATGTATAGTTTTGTCCCTCCCTAACTGGGAGCAGCAAAACATTCTGGGGGATTGACACCTTATTTTGAATCGCCGACTGCAATGGCTCTGGAACAAGGATTTTTTCAATCGGGAAATGTTTAAGTAATTCCTCTGTTCCGCCTATATGTCCATCCATTTGCCCAGTTAAAATTAATGTATCAATTCGCTTTACATGGTGACTAAACAATAGCTGTGCAACCTCTTTCCCGCTTTGGTGGGATCCAGAATCAATGACTACGGTATAACCATCAGGAAATCGGATTAAAGAGGCTTCACCTTCCGTTATTCCCAAGAAATGTACAGCAAGTGTAGAGAAATCCTCACTACTTGACTGTACCTGCGTAGTGAGAAATAAAGAGAAGAACACTGTTAGAAGAAGTATTTTTCTCATTTCCATCCCCTTTGCCTATTTATCCTTTTCCAAGCCACTGACCAACCATTGAAAGCAACTCGGGAAAGGGTCGATAATGAAGTGGAATTTCTGGTAAAGAACGTAGAAAATAGGTACCATACCTAGCTTCGATAATTCTCTTATCAAGGATTACGACGATTCCTCGGTCCTTCTTCGTTCGTACCAATCGGCCAAATCCTTGCTTAAAACGAATAACCGCTTGAGGTACTGACATTTCCATAAATGGATTACCTTTACCAGTCTTAATAAAGTCACCTCTGGCTTGTGCTACTGGATGATTAGGTGGCCAGAAGGGCAAGCGCACAATGACTAAACAAGATAAGGCCTCACCAGGGATATCAACTCCTTCCCAGAAGCTATTGGTCCCAAGAAGCAGACAATTTGCAGTGCTCTTGAATTGTTTCGTTAATTTCGTGCGGCTACTTGAATCAATATTATGCCCTAAGATGGTATAGCCCTTAAGGTCAATACTTTCCTTCAATCGGTCATATACCTGCCGAAGCATCTGGTAGGAAGTAAACAAGACTAACATTCTTCCACCCGTTACCATGGCTAAATCCTTTAGAGATCTTGCCACTCCATCTAGAAACTGTTGATCAGAATCTGTTTTAATAGATGGTAGATCGGAAGGTACACAAAGTAAAGTTTGTTGATTGTAATCGAAAGGAGATGGGTAATGAAGAGCTTGCACTCGACTATTTTCAAGCCCTAATTTTTTTATTGAATAGCTAAATGATCGATTCACACTCAGTGTCGCTGAAGTCAACACAACACTGTTTTTTTGAGTGAAGAAACTCTCCTTTAATAATGGGGCCACTTGAATAGGGACCATGTAAAGATAAACCCCACGTCGTGTAGTCCTGGCTTCGAGCTCCATCCAATAGACATTCTCCACGTCCTGCTCTTGAAGAATCTTACTAAGAAGCTCCTTTTGTTTAGCACACTCCTTAATAAGCCCACCAAGATCACTTAAAATTCCACGTAAAGAATAAGAAATTTCTAATTCACCCTGTATTCCGTTATAAATGTTGGATAAGGCTTCTCCCAAAACCCGAATCCAATCAAGGACATTTTGAAGAGATGGAAAAATCGTTTTACTTGCTTCTTTATTCCAGGACTCCGGTTGTATCCGTGCAGCCGGCCGATTCGTATCCGCTGACTCATGCCCCTTGCTCATTCCCCATTGGTAAAGCTTAGAAAAAAGATCTTTAGCAGCAGACCTTGTTTCCCATGCTGCGATACGTGCTTTCGAAAGAGAATCGAATAAGCCCTCGGACCAGTTACTCTGTGCACGTTCTCGATCTAGCTTGTCACAAATACCTTGCCCTTTATCGGAAACAATTTGCTGAATCATACTATCTACTTCAATTGAGCTTAATGAGTGCCCTAATAGATGACTAGCCACATCCTCAAAGTGATGAGCCTCGTCAATAACTGCATAGCGGTAGGCGGGTAAAATTCGTTGCTCCGTCTGCAAATCTGTTAGGAGAAGGGAATGGTTCGTTATAATAACATCAGAATCCTGTGCAGTCTGCCTTGCTGTATGATAATAACAGCGTGAAAACCAAGGGCAGGCACGATTCAAACATGAATTCGCATCACTTTGCACTTGATGAAGAAACGTACGACCACCAGATGGGAGATTAATTTCCTCTACATCTCCTGTTTGGGTGTGCGTAAGCCAGGTTAGAATTTGACCCTTTGATAATTGAATATCATAATTGTCAAGAGAATCCTGGAAGCTATTTTCGAATTTACGCAGGCATAAATAGTTATTTCTCCCCTTAATAAGAGCTATAGATGTCGCTTCACCAAATAATCTTCTGAGAAGAGGAAGATCCCTTAAAAATAACTGCTCTTGCAGCTGGATCGTATGTGTACTCACGACAACCTTCTCACCTGTTACCTGTGCCCAGTATAGAGAAGGGACTAAGTAAGCTAACGACTTTCCTGTTCCTGTCCCGGCTTCAATAAGCAGATGGGAGCTATCCTCGAATGCTCTATGTATTTCAACCATCATCTCTCTTTGAGCAACACGTAATTCGAAATCAGGCATCAATTGTGGGAGAAGAAGATCTAATGAGGTAATAAATTCTTCATAGGTTGACCAGCTCTGTTTTGAAGGTTCGGAGCACTGGAGCTGATTCTTCCGATCCTGAAGTACAAATCCTCGGTAGTAATCCCACTGATCCTCCTCATAAAGAGTAGCCTTCGCAAAGCGTGATCTCTCAAGGAATCGAATAAGCTCTGAAACATCTGTTGAAAATCCACTGGTTAATGCACTCAGCCGCTGAATCACAGGTAATGGTAAATGATCGAGCTTGTCCAATAATGCCAAAAAAATCTGGGCAGTTGCTAAGGCATCTGAATCGGCCTGATGGGGATTCTCATGTTCAATTTCAAATTCAAAGGATAAATCGGATAATCGATAACCCGATTGTTCTGGAAGGAGCAATCGCGATAACTCTACTGTGTCAATCACTTGGCCTGCAAAGGGCAAGTATCCACAATCAGATAAAGCCTGCTGTAAAAATCCCAAGTCAAAAAAAACATTATGTCCCACAAAAACGACATCTTCAAGAAGAGGGAGTAATTGTGGTAGAAGCTCCTCAATATATGGAGCATCATCCACTAGTTCATCTGTAATCCCTGTGAGCTGTTGAATAAAAGGGGGAATCTTTATTCCCGGATTTACTAATGAAGAAAATTGGTGGGTAATCTGCTTATTCTCAATTCGAACAGCGCCAATTTGGATAATTTGATCCCCTTCCTTTGCGCGATTACCAGTTGTTTCAAAATCAACCACCAAGAACTTGTCCAATACGTTCACCTCAGGCTATTTGCTACCAACATTCTACCATAACCTTTTATGACAAGGTATGCTCCCAGGCTTCTAATGCTTTTTCTTTCTGACCTAATGTATACCAAATAAGACCAAGAAATAAAAAACTATCCTTCATTTCTGGAATCATTTCCACTGATGTCATGAATTCCATTTCAGCCCATTCTAGATTTCCTTTCACTAACCAAAGCCTTCCGAGCTGTAGATGCCCTAATGCCTGAGATTGGGTATGCTCATCATCGATTAGTTGCTGACAATAGTATTTAGCCATTTCCCATTGTTCTTTCACAATGTAGACATGAATAATTCCTGCTATAGCTAAGGGATAATGTCCTTCTTGATCAAGAATATGTTGAAAAACCTTCTCCGCTTCGTCCCAATTACTCATTTGATATAAAATCCAACCATAAGAAAATTGATAATCAGGGTGGTTTGGTGAAAGGGAAATCGCCTTTTTAATATAATTCATGCTAATCTCATGTCCCTCAGCATGCCATAGGTTCCATCCTAATCCATGCCAGCCAATAGCAGAGGTAGGATCCTCATTAAGCAACAATCGATAACAAACAGCAGCATTCCCAAACTGCCGAGAATCCTCAAATCTTTTCCCTGCTTCGATCAATACTTCTTGATCCTGACAGGCGTAAATAATCTTTTCTAAAACCTCCACAGATGCATGGCCATCCCCAACCTCTTGATAACACCTAGCAAGCTGGAGCAATGCCTCCCAGTCCTCAGCTTCTGTTTGCGTATATTCTAACCAACAGGATTTTGCCTCCTGATAGTGACCCATCATGGTCAAAATTAATGCTTTATTAAATAGAGGATCTTTAAGTCGTGGGTAGATCTCCCATGACTTCTCAAAAAGATGAAGGGCTTGTTCATACCTTCCTTGGACAGCCCAAATACAGCCCTCTGCATTTAAAGAGGTGGACATAATGAGCTTATGATCACTCGTCTGACTGATTAAGTGGAATTGTTTCGCTGCTTCTGGTAAATCACCGGCAAACATTTGGCTAAAGCCAAGAAACATCCGAGCAATATCTAGATCTGGCTCTTGTTCGACTACTTTATGGAATTGTTCTGCTGCTTGTCCATACATAAGTAAACTATAATATCCCTGCCCTCGCCTAAAGGAATGTACAGCATCTCCACTTAGTAGACTAACAACTTGTGATGAGGAGGTAGGAGGCTGATTCATCTTTTTTACATCACTTATAATTTTTTCAGCCACTTCGTTTGACATCGTTTCTATTTCACCCAAAATTGACTGTTCCTCATAACCGGCCTCCTGTGTAGTACCTTCAGTAGTGATCATCTGCGAAAATTTGGCTATCCGTTCCTCAAATATCAACCAACGATCAAGAATCTCATCGCTTACCTTGCGAAGCTCTAGGATTTTCTTCCTTAGATTTTCTTGATCTTGATCCCCATTTGACCACTCTTGTTCGATTCCGTTCAGGCGTTCCATGAGGGAAAAAAAGAGGTTCTCGACAAGCATGCTTCTGTCCCCTTTCTTTTCACTATCGTTTAAAAAATGTAATACGTATTTTTTCCTAAATGGTTGAAAAAAAACCCCTTGCCACACGTTCGGCAAGAGGTTGATTTTCACATTATGCTTTTTTCTTTTGTGCAGCAAGTACTGCGTCCTTCTGAACTGGAACAGCTCGCATGGAAGCAAGCAACGCCGGAATCTTCGCAATAATTAAATCTGCTAGCTTAACTACTAAGAATGCAAAGATCATTCCACCAACCACATCTAATACCCAATGAATTTGAAGGTATAAGGTGGAAAAGATAATCGAAGAACAATAAAGAACCATTAAATATTTAAAAATAGGATCCTTCTCCCGTAGGGCAAGAAGTAACATCGCAAAGGATATCGACGTATGCATACTTGGAAAGCAATTCTGAACACTAACCAACAGGTCATTTTGCGTTGCAAATTCACGTTGTAACAAATCTGGCTGCCCTTTAACCCACCAAACTTCGCGTAACAAAATTAAATTATAAAACGGTAGGATTAATGGAAACTGAAGAACATGACCAGACAAGGCATAAGTAAACATCTTCTTAAGACTCTTGGTCCAAAAACTGCGAATTAAACAAATCCATAAAGAAAGTACAAAACCATAATTGTAAATCCAAACCATTACATGATCTAACCATGGGAACGCAATAATTCTTGTCCAGGCGCCATCATTATAAGGGATAGAGACCATAAATTGATCCCATACAAACATATGTCGATTTTTCTCAAACAACCAATTAGCAATTTCGTACCAGAGACCATTCCCCGAATAAAAGAAGTACCAAAAAAGTGCCATGACAGGAATGGCATACATAAAGAACCGTGTCCAGCTTTGTTCTGTTTGATCCTTACGAACACCAATTAAACAAAGAAGCAATAATAACCAGCATTCTTTATTCCAGTTACCATAAGCCCCAATATTGTAAATAATGTAGATGGAGATCACAATCCCAAACATCATCCAATCTTGCTTTCTAATCATCCCAAATAATTTGGTCAATCATCCCCACTCCTTATATCAACACAAACTAAGCATTTTTACATTAATTCATTATAAAGTTTTTATAAGAAAAGGGAAACCGTTTTCTACTAAAATTTGAAGCAAAAATTATTGGAAAACAGGCATAGAAAGCCCCATCAAAAAATCGTAGCATGAATTTCCTCTCCGAGCATTTCGACCATTTTATTTTGTTCGTCTAATATGGCAATTTTAGGGTAATGGCCTTTTATTTCTTCATTCGTTAATTGGCAATAAGACATTATAATCACCTTATCACCCGGTTGAACCAAACGAGCAGCTGCTCCATTCAGGCAGATCGTCCCACTGCCACGCGGCCCAGGAATAACGTATGTTTCTAATCTTGCTCCATTATTATTGTTAACGATTTGGACCAATTCGTTAGGTAGAATATCCACCTTCTCTAATAAATCTAAATCAATGGTAATACTTCCAACATAGTTAAGATTAGCCTCAGTGACTGTAGCTCGGTGTAGCTTTGCCTTCAGCATAGTTCGTAGCATAATTTTCATTCTCCTTCCCTAGAGAAAATTTTATTATCTATAAGTCTAGTGTTCCCAAACTTGACTGCCAGGGCGAGAATAATCGGGTTGCCATTGCATTCCGCAACTGGAGTTAATTCTGGATAATTTAAAAGCTCTACATAATCAATTTGCGCTAATGGTTTACTCTCAATTTTCTGTATTACTCGGGTTCTGACCTGTTCTGCAGATATTCCCTTCTTCAAATCCTCCGCAGCCTGTTTTAATGCCGCACTTAGTACAAGGGCTTGATCTCTTTCTTCCTTATTGAGATAAACATTTCGCGAACTTAATGCCAATCCATCTTCTTCACGAACAATTTCACATGGAACAATTTCTATAGGCATATTGAGATCGTGAACCATCTGTTCAATGACAGCAACCTGCTGTGCATCCTTAAGACCAAAGAAAGCATAATGAGGTTGAACAATATTGAAGAGCTTTGTAACCACTGTCGCCACTCCATCAAAATGACCCGGTCTTGAACTTCCACATAATCGACTCGTAATACCAGATACTAAAACCGTTGTTAAAGCTTTCGTTGGGTACATTTCTTCAACGCTAGGAGTAAAAAGAATATCGACACCATGGGATTTCGCCATTTCACTGTCTCGTTCGATATTTCTAGGATATTTTTCAAAATCCTCATTAGGCCCAAACTGTAGTGGATTTACAAAAATACTCATAACTACCTTTGAACACGTTTCTTTTGCCCGAGAAACAAGGCTCATATGGCCTTGATGAAGAAATCCCATTGTTGGTACAAGACCAACTGTTTCCCCTTGTTTTTTATAAGCTAGGATCAGTGTCCTTAACTCTTCAATGGAATGTACGATTTTCATCTAGATACCTTCTCCCCATAAAGTTGCTCAATAGCTTCTGCCTTCATCCCAAAGCTGTGTTCCTCTCCAGGAAAAATCCGATGCTTAACTTCATAAGCATAATTCGAAATAGCATTTTGAATATGCTCCCCAAGATTCGCATAGGATTTCACGAATTTGGGGCGGATAGAGCTAGCGTACTGCACCAGATCGTGAAAAACAAGTACTTGCCCATCACAAGCCGGTCCAGCTCCAATCCCTATCGTTGGAATACTCAATTTACTTGTAATTAGCTCCGCCAAGGGAGATGGAACACATTCTAAAACAATGGAAAACGCACCTGCTTCTTCTATAGCTAAAGCATCTTCAAGTAACTCTTGAGCTTCCCTTGCTGTCTTTCCTTGCACCTTGTATCCGCCAAGCTGGTGAACAGATTGTGGAGTCAATCCAATATGACCAACCACAGGGATACCCGCTGTGACTAACCGCTTAATGGTTGGTGCTAATTCCTTGCCCCCTTCTAACTTCACCGCTTTGGCTAAACCTTCCTGCATCAGCCTACCAGCATTTAACAGTGTCTGATCAATACTTCCATGATAAGTTAAGAAAGGCAGATCCGAAATGACAAAAGCATTCTTAGCCCCTCTGGTCACCGCTTTTGTGTGATGCAGCATATCATCAAGAGTTACAGGAACCGTTGACTCATAACCCAAAACAACCATCCCCAAGGAGTCCCCAACAAGGAGCATCTCCGCGCCCGCTTCCTCAGCTAGCTTAGCAGTTGGGAAATCATAGGCTGTCACCATTACAATCGGTTCTTTATTCTCTTTCATTTTACGAAACATTGAGGTTGTCCAAACTTTTATTTGCTCCATGTTCTCCTCCTAAAGTTTCTAATCACCATTTCTTTGAACATGAAAAAGCCCCTCGGGTGAAACTTATCCCTGAGGGGCGGACATTTAACGGGAATACAAGATAAAAAACCGTGTTTAAAAAATAAAAATTCCACGGATTTATCTGTCTCGGTCCATCTCAGGCTCAGAGCAGATGATTGTGATCATAGTATAAACATGTTTCACTTTCTTACGAGTGTCATTCCTTAAGAAGGATATAACCACGTTACCTAAATTATAGCAAAAGTATTAACGCTTTGCACCCAATTCTATGTCAGCCGAATAGACTTTTTCAATTTGGCCATCATCCTTTTGTACAAGAAGGACTCCCTCATCATCGATTCCAAGTGCTAAGCCTTCCATCGTTTGATTGGCCCCTCGGATCAATACTCTTCGCCCAATCGTATTTGCATAAGATTCCCATAAAGGTTTAATAGCGGAAAAACCATCTTGAATATAGAGCTTATACAATATTTCAAGATGCTCAAGGATTCTTTGGATGAGGGAAACACGTTTTACTTCTTGACCCGCTTCTATATAAAGTGATGTAGCAATATCCTGAAGCTCCTGTGGGAATGAAGGAACATTAACGTTCATTCCAATCCCAATGATTAGATAATTAATGTTTCCCCATTCTGCATTTAATTCAGTAAGGATCCCACAGATCTTCTTTCCATTAAGTAGGATATCATTAGGCCACTTAATTTGTGCTTCGAGTCCAGTAGTATCCCTTATAGCTTGTACAACTGCAACAGCGGTAAGTAGGGTCATTTGGGGACACCGATGAAGTTCAAGCTCTGGGCGAAGAATGATACTCATCCAAATCCCAGAACCTGAAGGGGAATGCCACGGTCTTCCCATCCTACCCTTCCCGCCAACTTGCTGATCTGCAATGACGGTGGTTCCATCTACTGCACCTTCTTTGGCTATCGAATGGGCAGTAATTTGTGTTGAATCAAGTACCGGAAAAAAATGTACAGTCTGGCCAATGGATTGTGTCTTAAGACCATTCATGACTTCTCGATCGAAAGGCATATCAGGGCTTGCAACTAATCGATACCCTGAACGTCGAACCGCTTCAAATTCATAGCCAGCTTGACGTAATTCCTCAATATGCTTCCATATAGCTGTTCGCGAACAATTTAATTCCTCGCTTAGCGCTTCTCCCGAGATAAATTCACCATTTGCCTCCTGAAATATCTTGAGAATTTTACTTTTCATCTTCATTTACCTTTCTTGCTTCTAGAAGCAACTGATCTGAATTATTTGGAAAACCATGAAAGGCAACCCTCTCATACAAGTAACGGAGTGTTTTGCCTAGCCAAGGACCAGGGGGCTTACCCATGACTTGCAGTATATCATGACCCTGGATGGCCAAATCTTTCAAGCTGCGAATAGGGAATTCTCGATCCCATTGGGTCAAGACTCCCTCATCCGGTTGAACCCCATCCCATCCTATAAACGAACGAATTCGAAATGCCTCTAGAGTTCTTTCAAGACCATGCATAGCTAGTAGTTTCTTTACTTCCAAATCCGACGGAAGAGGGGCAAAGATTATATCTAAATAGCTTTGGATTTCTTGAATCAACAACTTTGGAAATTTCCATAGCGTAAACAACGATATAGATTTCTCCACTCGACCTAAAGCTAAAAGGACAGCCCAACGAAAGGCAGGCTTCTCATATACTAGGATTGGGTTATTATGAAAATTTTTACTACAGGTAGCAAAGAGATTACGCCATTCTTCAAAAGGTAACAAGCCTGGTTCTCCAAGGAGACGCAATCCTTGTAGTGCTGTATCCGACTCTATTATCTTGCGCCATTCATCTCGAATACGTTCTTTAGAGATATGTACCAATTGCTTGCCAGTCGATAGCATCGCTTGCCAGGTTTGTCGTTCAATAGCAAAGTCCAGTCTTGAAGAAAATCGAATCCCTCTTAATACACGAAGGGGGTCTTCCTCAAATCGTTGATAAGGATCACCAACAGCCCTTATCATTTTGTTTTGCAAATCCTTCCCTCCACCATATGGATCAATAATATTCCCCGAACGATCCATAGCCATAGCATTAATCGTGAAATCTCTCCTACTTAAATCTTGTTCAATACGATCTACAAATTCAACACCAGAAGGATGCCTATGATCCTTATATTCCTTATCGATTCGAAAGGTTGTAACCTCGAATAAATCTCCCTTATATGGAATGGTAAGAGTTCCATGTTGAATCCCCGTTGGTATTGATTTCGGAAATATCTCCATGACCTGTTCAGGCTTGGCTGCCGTAGCTATATCGATATCCTTCACTTGGAGACCCAACAGCTGATCACGGATACAGCCTCCTACCTTATAGGAGGGAAATCCATGGTTTTCTAATATAATCAACATTTCATTGGCAATATTATCCAAGGTGTATCCCCCTCGCATTTAAGGAAATATAATAATAAATAAGTGAAAACCTAGATACAATAAGGAGGTGGTTTTTGATGAGAATTTTCGTAGGCATGATGATATTCGTTTCGAAAGTCCTTCATACCCTTAAATCAACCAAACAAAAGCTAATGCTTTGATTTAACAACTTATTGTGCCAACCAACAGCTTTTCATAAATTTCCTCATATTCACGAGTAATCGTGTTCTGACAAAACGTAAAATAAGCGGTATGTAAGGCTTGACGAGAAAATTGTTCATACATACCTTCATCGCTAAGAAGTTTTATGACCTTATCTGCCATTCCGTTAGTATCACCAATCGGTAGTAAAAATCCAGATTCCCCATCCTTAACGACTTCCGGCAAGCCTCCTGCAGCAGCTGCAACAACTGGCTTCCCACAAGCCATCGCTTCAAGTGCCACTAACCCAAAACTCTCCTTCTCCGATGGGAGGAGTAAGAGATCCGCTAGCGAATAAGTACAGGCAACATTATCCTGTTTGCCCATAAACCTAACATCCTCGGTTAAATTCAGCTCTTTTACCATTTGCCGTACAATTGGGGCATCTGGGCCTTCCCCTATGAATATAAGCTTAGCGTTAACCTCTTGACGAACTTTCTCAAATACTTTCACTACATCGGTCGTTCTTTTTACAGGACGAAAATTAGAAACATGCAGAATAATTTTCTCACCATTCGGAGCAAGCTCCTGTCTGTAATCCGTCATATCTCGTGGATAATATTCCCGTTTATCGATAAAATTGTAGACCTTATGAATTTCCTTCTTGACCCCAAGTAATTCCTTAGTCTGGTTAATAAGATCCTGTGAAACAGCCGTGACACAGTCACTTTGTTCAATTCCAAAGCGAATAATATCACTCAAGGAATGGTCATACCCTAATACAGTGATATCTGTCCCATGTAAGGTAGTAACAATTTTCAATTGATCTCCTACCATTTTTTTGGCAAGGTAGGCACTGATTGCATGGGGTACAGCATAATGAACATGAAGAATATCTAATTGCTCCGTACGAGCAACTTCCGCCATCCGGCTAGCAAGACTTAAGTCATAAGGAGGATAGCGAAAGACATCATAATTATTGGCTTCTACTTCATGATAATAGATGTTTTTGTGAAAGGTCCCTAAACGAAATGGCATATCAGAGGTAATAAAATGCACAATATGTCCTCGTTCGGCTAATAGCTTCCCTAACTCCGTCGCTACTACTCCTGACCCACCCACGGTGGGGTAACATGAAATCCCTATTCTCATAGTCAATTGGTCCTCTCAGCAAAAGGTTTCGATCGATATCGGAGTACGTGATTTAAAGCCTTCAGCATAGACTGCACCAATTTTTCTTCCAAACAAATATTCCCTACTACGGACAGTCTCGAAATAACCGGTGTTTAGCGGTGTTTCCACTCCACCCACTGAGGGAAGAAATTGACTTTCATATGCTTTCAATGCCTCTATTTTTTGATCGTAATGATCACTGATATCTATACAAAAATCCGGTTCGACGAAATCATTAATAAAATAAAAATATATCGAAGATACTTTATGTGCATTTCCTGTATCCGGAGCATATTTACGAATGCCTGCACTGAAAGCAGCCTCTTGTACAAGCTCACTGCAATGAACATGGTCCGGATGTCTGTCCTGCCAATAGGGGGCTAAGATCATTTTGGGCTGTTCTTTGCGTATTACTTCTACTAAGGATCGGATATTTTGTTCACTACATTCAATATGTCGATCAGCCATCCCAAGGTTGATTCTTGTTAGATTCCCCATTCGTTCTGCTGCTAGAAGGGCCTCCTTCTGTCTAGTGGTCACATCCCCATTGGAGGATAACTCAGCATAAGTAAGATCACAAAGGGTTATTCGCTTACCTTGAGATACATGCTTAATGATCGACCCTGCAGCTCCAATTTCAATATCGTCTGGATGTGCACCAATAGCTAGAATATCAATGGCCATGCTACTCTACTCCTTTGTACTTATCCACCACATCTCTCCACGAGAAGAATCCTTCTTCCATTGCTCGAATCAGAAGTTCTGCTGTTGCGACGTTGGTAGCTAATGGGATTCCGTATACATCACATAAACGCAGAAGGGCGCTGACATCTGGTTCATGAGGCTGTGCAGTTAGTGGATCACGGAAAAAGATGACAAGATCTAGTGCTCCCTCGGCAATTAATGCACCAATTTGCTGATCTCCCCCAAGTGGCCCTGACATCAGTCGATTAATATGTAAACAAGTGGCTTCCATAATTCGCTTCCCAGTCGTACCCGTTGAATACAATTTATGTTGGACAAAAATTTTCTCATAGGCAATCATGAAATTAACCATTTCGTTCTTCTTTTGGTCGTGTGCGATCAATGCGATTTCCATAGTCCCTCTCCTTAGTAGTATTAAGGATGTTTAATCGAGTAAATTCTCTAAACCATATACTAGATAATCTAATTCCATTACCTTCTTAATCGCTAAGTTTATTCCAGGCATAAATGATTCACGATTAAGTGAATCATGACGAATACTTAATGTTTGGCCAGTATGGCTAAACAATACCTCTTGGTGTGCCACCATTCCTGGAAGCCTTACACTATGTATTCTAAAGCCATTGTAATACCCGCCTCTTGCCCCTTCGATTACTTCCTTCTCTTCTGGGTGCCCTTGGCGGAATTCTTCCCTCACCTCTGCGATGAGCTCAGCTGTCTTAATAGCCGTTCCCGATGGAGCATCTAGTTTTTTATCATGATGAAGCTCAATAATTTCAACATGTGGCATATATTTTGCCGCTTCTTTTGCAAACTTCATCATCAGTAAGGCACCAATTGCAAAATTCGGTGCAATGATTGCCCCAAGGCCCTTTTGCCGGCAGTCATGGTCCAGCTTAGCTATTTCCTCCGGTGTGAAACCAGTTGTTCCTACAACAGGTCTTACTCCTTGTGCAATGGCAATCTGCATATTTTCTTTTACCACATGTGGTGTTGTTAGATCCACGAGAACATGCGGTTGATATTCATTCAATGCCTGTTCTATAGATGTGAGATAAGGCACGTCCGTTGCAGTCCCCTGCCCTGGGGTTCTTCCAATTTCCACAACGAGTTTTAAATTAGGGTCACCTAGCACCATTTTCACGGCTTCTTGCCCCATTCTTCCTTTAGAACCTGCTATTGCTACACGAATTTGTTCGATCATAATAATCTCCTTTAAAAAAATGAAAAATTTTTCTTTATTCTTATGAATAGGAACACTCTTCTAATTTTCAAATTATACCCTAGTCTATTTTAAGTGGAAAGAGGGTCATCTTTTCTTGTCCAACGGTTAGCATCCCGAGTATTGAATTTTTCCATCATTCTATAGAATGCATCTTCTAAATCAATGTTTAAGGAATTTGCAAAACAAACAAGGATAAACATACAATCTGCTAGTTCCATATCAACTGAGTTTTCTGGCTCATCTTTTCTTTTTGGTTTTTCACCATAATAGTGGTTAATTTCCCGAGCCAATTCTCCAGCCTCTTCTGTTAATCTTGCCATCAAGGCCAGTGGACTGAAATATCCTTCTTTAAATTGTGATATGTAATGATCGACCTGTGCTTGCATTTCTTTCATCGTTAAATCGGCCATGATGAATTTAAATTCCCCTTTCAAAATTGAAAACTCTGTTCATTTTGATTTCATAATTATACCATATGTTTAAAAATAACATATTGGCTGGACAATATAGGAATATAGTAGATAATATAAATAGCTTTTTAAAATCTATTGCTTAATTAGGTGAATCCAATGAACTTTCGTATAAAAAATGTTATTACCATCATTTTTGGCTCAGCCATTATGGGATTTGGGGTTAACTATTTTAATATTGCCAACCATCTTGCTGAAGGTGGAGTTACTGGATTATCGATTTTGTTAAACTTTATTTTTCATTGGGACACCGGAATAGTAAACTTCGTCTTAAATATTCCCTTACTCTATATTGGATGGAAGATTCTCGGTCGAACATCTCTTCTTTATACTGTCATTGGAACATTGTCCCTATCCTTTTTCCTAAGTGTATTTAAATCATTTGGCCTTCCTTTACACGATTCACTCCTTGCTGCTCTTTATGCAGGCGTTTGTGTCGGAGTGGGTCTAGGTATTATCTTTCGTGCCGGTGGAACTTCTGGTGGGGTGGATATTATTGCACGACTATTAAACAAATACAAAGGTTGGAGTATTGGCCGTACAATGTTTTTATCCGATGCCCTTGTTATTACAAGCTCTCTCATTTATCTTGATCTACCTGGGGCAATGTATACACTAGTTGCTGTGTTTATTGGAAGTCGTGTAATCGATTTTGTTCAAGAAGGGGCTTATGCCGCAAAAGCTGTCATGATTATTTCACACGATAATTCACAAATTGCTACGAAGATTATGAATGAAATGGGACGTGGAGCTACACTCCTTAACGGAAAAGGGGGCTTTACCGGGGAACAAAAGGAGATTCTGTACTGTGTGGTAGGCAGAAACGAAATTATCCGATTGAAATCATTAGTCCATGAAGTCGATCCATATGCATTTGTTATCGTCAATGATGTTCATGAGGTGTTAGGAGAGGGCTTTACACATGATGAAAATAGACAACCGATCAACGAAGTATAGAAGTAGACATTTATTTTCAAAGTAAAAAGCAGGGTGTCCACTTAAGGCCTCTCCTCATCCCTTAAGATTTAAGTCGTATACCTTGTTCCACAATACATTCTCCACCCTACATAGGTTAACACGGATAATAGAATGGAACTCATGATCGTGATCATTGTTATTGGTGAATTACTACTTAGGGTCAAGCTTAATGTATTTTGCTCTTTACCTAGAAACACACCATCTGAAACCTGACGCAGCTGCTCTAAGCTACTGTGTACTTCCGTCCCGTTTAATTGTTCTAACTGAGTTCGTTTCACCAAAAAATTATAGAGTGAATCCATCATTTCGATGGTCTGTGGTGTTTGATGAATAGCAAAGCAAGGCCTTAGTAGATTGTATAAATTCAAATTATCTTTTAGCTCATTGTTGAAGGACTTACTATCACCTTTGTCTACAGCGGCAATCATTTTATCAATTTGATTTCTATAAATAGAATGATAACTCTTCCACATGGGTTGGTTCGGATGAGTTAGAGCATCCATTAACAGCCTTACTTGATTGGCAGACCATAGCATTGCGTTCTTGTCTGGTCGAACCGCGGCAAAACTTCTTTTTGCATTCACGAGTGTTTCGCTAACTATAGCTAACGCTTCAATACTTAGCTTTTGAGCTCCTACTTGCGGATACAACGAGGATAGCTCGTCTAACCTTTGCTTTGCCTCAGCAAATTTCCCCTGCTCCGTTAGTTCTAATAGCTGTTCTGAGAGCTGATCCAAGGTTGCACTTGGATTTGTTTGGGAGTAATCTGTAGCTCCTAAGGCTATGGGTGTATACGAGAGGAGTATAGTAAATATCAAGATAAGTAGGATATATAACTTTTTGTACAAGTGGTAAACCTCCCTTCCTGATTCATCATATGGGAGGATGGACAAGTTTAGACCTTCTTTTTAGACCTACCTGTTAGGAAATAAAAAATAGTGAGAGAAAAAAGACTGAGCAGCACAGTAAACCATCCAATTGTTGTTGTATATGGATTTAAATTAGAAGGCAGCCAAGGATGTACATTCCATAAATAATCAAAATAATCGTTTGCCAATGTCCACACAGCAACTATCATTACGTGACGAAGCTTAAACGAATAATATCTTGCATAAAGTAAACTTTCAATGGCCATCCCACCATGTGATCCCATTAACATATAATCTGTCCAATGTTGATCTCCACCAAAGGACCATCCACCTAGGATGACTGTAACAGCCCAAACACCATATTTAAAATTTGTAATCGCAGCAAATGCCTCTAATGTTGGGAGTTTTTTTCTCATAAGAAGTGCAATAAGAAATAATGTAAACAACGAACTTCCTGTGGGGCTATCCGGTACCACGATCCGTAGAAGTACTGGCCAAGTTTCCTCTAGTTGATCCTTATACCAATAGAAACCATAAATCGATCCTAAAAAATTAATGATAATCATCAATAGGAGAAACCATGGTTTAGATAGATGATTGTTTACGAGATATAGAAACATGTCGTAATTCCTCCGGTACTTATTAATTAAACTTTATTGGATAATTATACCTTATTTTTAGCACAAAATAAAAAACTGACTGAATTAAATCAGTCAGTTTCTATCAGCTTATTTTAGAGTTGAAAGATATGTTGCAAGCTGGTCAAGCTCCTTATCATTTCCAGTAAACATACCTTTAGGCATGGTGTTACGACCTTCCTTGATAACTTTAGCAATATCATCCTTAGATAATCTAGAACCAACCTTAGTTAGATCAGGACCAACGGCACCTTTCATATCAACACCATGGCAGCCTTGGCAATTGGTTTGCTTTTGCCAAAGAGCAGCACCAGGATCATCAGTCTTAGCTCCGCCACCTGCAGCTGGTGCAGGTGCCGCTGGAGCTGCTGCTCCGGCAGGATGCTTAGACGCCTCTAATTTCTTATGGTCATCCATAGCAGCCCATGTTAGATAAATAATTGAGATTAAACCTAAGAACATTAGACCACTTGATACAGGGCGCTTAAACGCGCGACGATCTGGTCCACGGTCTAAGAATGGGGCTAAGAATAAACCACCGAACATAAGACCAGGCATAACCATAGTACCTAGAACAACCCAATTTCCTGAAGCCCAAGGTGCCTTCAGTAATTGATATAAGAATAAGAAATACCAGTCAGGAAGTGGTGTGAACGACGTATTCGTCGGATCAGCCTTATCCGTAAGTGGTGATGGATGACTAACCGTTAGGATTAGGAATGCTGTTAAGGCAACAGCACCTACCATCCATTCTTTTAATAGAAAGTTCGGCCAAAATGGCTCGTTTTTACCAGGAAATTCAGAATAAGAAGGCGAAATATTCGGAACCCTTTTGGCAGGTACCCGGGAATCGCCTACATATTCAATATGCTTATGATTTGACATTCTCCCATTACCCCCTTCTAGCGATTAATAGTAATCTTCTTCATATAAATCATAGAGGTCCAGAAATACCTTGTCTGCGAATAATCACAAAGTGTGCTCCCAGAAGCCCCAATAGTGCACCAGGTAAGAAGAAAACATGTATCGCGAAGAAGCGAGCAAGTGTTTGAGCGCCAAGTATTTCTCCACCAACCAACAAATGCTTGATAAAGTTTCCAATGAACGGAACAGTTGCAGCGATTTCTACCCCTACCTTCGTTGCGAAGTAAGCAGTATTATCCCATGGCAATAGATATCCTGTAAAACCTAATCCTAACATCATGAAGAAAATAAGCATTCCAACTACCCAGTTAAGTTCTCGTGGATGTTTATAAGAGCCTGTGAAGAACACACGCAAAGTATGTAAAAACATCATAACGATTACTAAGCTTGCACCCCAGTGATGCATACCGCGTACGATTACACCAAATGCTACTTCATTCTGAAGATATTTAACGGATTCGTAAGCATTTACTACGTCTGGAACATAGTACATAGTTAAAAACATACCAGATAAAATTTGAATAACAGTAATAAAGAAAGTAAGTCCACCAAAGCAATAAACAAACGCAGAGAAGTGATGTGCCGGGTTAACGTGCTCAGGCACTTCATGGTCCGCAATATCACGCCACATAGGTGTTATATTGAGGCGTTCATCAATCCAATCATAAACTTGCCTCATCATCAGCTCTTACGCCCCCCCTACTGGATTTGGTTGTGCTTTACCAAGCAACACTTTTCCATCTTTTACTTCTGTCGCATAGACATCAAGTGGTTTTAATGGTGGTGTTCCTGGGATGTTCTTACCGGTCTTCTCGTAACGACCTCCGTGGCATGGGCAGTAGAACTGCTCCTTATGTCCTGCTGGGTCTGTGTTCCATTGTACTGTACAACCAAGGTGTTTACAGATTGGTGAAAGGGCAACAACTTTTTCCCCTTCCTTGTAAACCCATGCAGATAATGGAGTTTCGGTCTTGTACCACCCGTCTACTGTGTTCACTTTAAAATCGAATCTTTGCGGTTCCGCTGTTAACTTATCAAGTGTTGTGACTGGAACCATGGTGCCTTTCCCCGAATCGGCCTTCAAAGCAGGATCTACAGCAAACCGAGCTAATGGTGTCACGATACTTGCAGCCATGAAACCACCAGTTCCCATAAGCATGTAGTTTAAAAATGTCCGCCTTGAAATTTCTTTCTTACTCATTCTCTGACCTCCTATCCTTCCAACTGCGGAAAGTCCGAACGGACTGAATTTAATTACACATATCTAACTAGGACATTACAATCATAGCTAAACCGTGTAAAAAGTGTCAAGAATATCTTGTAGAGCATGTGACCAAGTATTCGACTTTGAGTAAGTTTTGTGAACTTTTTATGACACAGCTTGACTACTATCAAGACTTCACTCCAAAGTTTACCTGATCAAATGAATATTACCTCAATTAGTTTAACCTACCAAAAGGTATGCAATACGTAGTACTTGATTACCAATTCTCCATTATATATTGAGATAGCTTTTTCCCTTCACGAACCATTAGAGCTAATTCCTCTTCCTTGTCCTGGCGAGCTAATAAATAGACATTGAAATGAGCTTTCTCTAATTGTTCTGCTATTTCTTGATTTGTGGTTACAAACAAATGATGTGAAAAAGTTGTGAAATTTATGTTACAAAAAGATGGCTCATTATTGAAAAGGTAGAGTGTAGGAAAGAGTACAACTCGTCCTGTGAGCTGGCGTTCCGCATAAACACAGACCTCCTCTAGCCATGTTTGCTCTAATACAACCTCAATCCCTAGTAAATTAGGGTCAAACGAGAATACTGGAATCACAGCTGTATCAATATATTCCTTAGCTTGTTCATACTTCTCAATATCTTCTACCTTCCACCTCATTTAAAGCCTCCACTCCTCAAATTAAAATAGAAAAAACCCGGGCCTTAAAGCCCAAGGTTTGCTTTCATATATCCAAGATTTGTTTTAATCGAAAAGCCTTGAAAAGTCAACCTTCACTTTCCACCTCTAGCTTACGAAGTTCAATCCATTCTTTGGTTAAACTTAAAAAATGTTCTTTGTTACCCGTAGCCAATGTTGTATCGATCTCCTGAAGAAGGCATTTTAACTTATATTTACGTATCGCTTGGTCCATCACTATTTCTGCAACAAGACTCATGATCTCTACTTGCACCAATTGCTGATCTTCCACCGGGCTACCCTCCAATACAGCCATATACTGTGAATAGGACATTCGATCCCTAAAAAAAACTGAGATAAAGACATCTTCATCTGGATTCAAACGTATATCATGAAATGCACGTTCTACATCATAGTAAATCCTTGTAGCTTTTTGAAACACAAAAGGCGTTGCACCCGTGCAAATCGTTGATATAATAATGGTCTTCTCTTTATCCTTTAGGTTCTCTGTAAAATGAACCTTTTCTAAAAGGCGTTCATCCGATAGCATGTAATTAAAGAGCCAGGTTCCTTCCTTTTTCTTCAGATGGAATTTACTTAAGAACCAGCGAATAAACCCCTTTTTCGCAGTAACCGTAATCACGTCATCCATAGGAATACCTCCTCGCCTTTATCTATGCGAATGTTTAAATACTTTGGATTTGAACGCCAATTTTACTTACTTATATTTTATTCTTGCAAACGATAAGTGGTTATCGAACGTTTTTCCTATCTAATTGGATCGTTTTCATGTTTGCCTCTTCCACACGATCCATCATTTCCTTGCCCCAATCAGTGGTTTGGTAGGCCCATTCCTGATCATCCATCTTTCCCTTACGAAGGATTCCTAAATGGACCAACATTTTCAGAATTCGATTATAGGCAATGTTTTCTTCATTATCATAATAGAATGGTCTTAAGCGTTTCATCATAAAGCTAACAAGTGTCTTTTCTGCAATCCATTCTTTCTCTGCTGCATGGCATAATAACCTCACGAACATAGCAAGACCTGGTACAGGGCGTTTATATAACCGAATCCAAAACTTAAATATATCTATGGACAATAATTCAGCTGGTAGCTGCTCCGCTTCTTGTGCCCCCTGAGTTACTTGTATTTTCATCCCCGGTTCTTCTAGAAGATAACCACGATAAAAACAAAAGTCATAGATTAAGGAGAACCGATCAGGATATTCTTTAAAGTGACGACCATAACCAAATCTCCATCCACCCTTTTCTATTGGATCTTCAGGAATCGATAGAAGCTCTAATATTTGCATTAGGTTTCGTTTATAGATGACCCCTTCTGCCGTAGATAACACATCATGATTACGAAGATATTGAAGAAAAATAAGTACATCTTGGGCAAGTGCAAATCCCTCTTGACGATAAACAATTGGGTTCATTAGAATTCTTTGTTGATAAAGTTCCTTCTTAAAAATAGCTGTTGCCCATTGCCTTCTCATATCTACAGGTAACGCAAATGATGCACCTGCATTTCGGGATGGAATCCGAAAGATCCACCCTTTCTTTAGTGCAATCGAAATTAGATTGCGATAAGTATCTCGATCTAGATCTTGGAGATATGAAAATTTTGCTTTGGCACGTAAATCCTCCACTGTGAACGTTGTTCGAGCATCAAATACAATATGCAAGAGAAAGTGAAATTCCTCTCCGCTAAGTTCGGATAGCTGCTGTTGAATCGTAGAATCACGCTTTATGGAGGAGAGAAGTGATTGGATCAGCTCATTTTTGGAATTCACATTACAATCGCATTCATATGTATCTGCCAACTGATGTAGCTGCCCAATGTCTGCATAGCTTAACATTTCTGCGAGACGCATGATGCATCCCTCCCTTTCAATCCTATCCCCATTATTGACCTACGAAACTCAAGCTTATACCCAGTTCGCTTGAAAATATTCGTTAGCCAAAACGAAAAAACACAGCCTTTTGCCTGTATATCAGGCAAAGACTGTGTTTCCTCATACGCCTTATTGAATCGTTAAACTCTCTTTCCATCTGGTGGCTTCTTCAGTTTCCTCATGACAATCAATAAAATGCTGTAAGTACTGACTGGCTTGAATCTTATCCCCTAATTGATAACAAATTTCGATTAGCTTAAGATTAATCGCTTCTTCTTGATCATTCATTTGGAAAGCATGCTCTAGCAGCTCCTTTGCCTTTTCCAATTTCCCCATCTTTTCCAGTGCTGAGCTTACCACCTGGTATGCCCCAATATGATCTGGCTCAAGCTCTAGTAGCTTTGTACCGTAAAACACAGCTTGTTCTAAGTGACCTAGTTGTAAAGCAGTTAACGAACACCCAAGGTAACCCTCTGCTATTGGATTAGTGGAAAGAGTATCTAAAAAAAGCTCATGTGCTTGTTCAAAGCTTCCATATTTACTTAAAAGCTTGGCCTGACTAAGCTTTGCCTTATCCTCATATTCTGTCCCAACCAAATAACCTAGATGATCTTCAGCCTTTTCCCATTCGTTTTCCTCTATATATATCTCCGCAAGGATATAACGAACATCCGGTTGATCGGGATCATCCTGAAGAATATCCTCAAGATAGCGACAAGCAATTTCAGGGAGGTTTTGCATCAGATAAATATCTGCCAACAGAATCGCAGCACGTGTGTAGTTTGATTCTAGCTCAAGACATTCTATTAACTCTTCTAGTGCTTCATCTAGTTGGCCCTCATCTATTCGTAATTCAGCACGAAACGTACGGAATTCGACTAATTCACTTGTTGTTAACTCATCAAGAAATGGATCCATTTTCTCAAGCAGGGATTTTGCCGTATCAAGATGACCTAAATCATAAAATACATTGGATAGCTCAAACATTACCTGAGGATCATTCTCACTATAAGCAACCACAGTATTAAGAATCGATAGTCCCTCTTCTACCTCCCCATTTCGAATATGAAGAAGTGCATCGTCAATCTGATCGTAGAGATTCATACTCTACTACCTCCCTTTAATAGATTTAATAAATATCACTAATTTTCCTCATGATGACAGAAATCAAATCCTTAATACATTCCTATACGTTGAAAAAAACCGTTCCTAAAAGAACGGCCACTTTATTATCATAAAAGCTAATTTCTAGACAACCAGCTCATACTGACCACAGTAACCATTATTCCAAAAAAACCGGCTACTAATCCAACATTGGGCATAGGAACTGCCGCATTAGCAAAATGAAGCGGATCTCCTATACTTGCAACAAGTCGATATCGATTATCATCCGATTCAACCTCAACATCTGAACTAGCTCGCATCTGATCAATGCTTAAGACGATATTTGCAGTGGAGAGCTCCTTCCAACCTCCCTGATCCTGAGGAGAAGGCGAATCCTTCTGAAAAGAACCAACCATCATGACACCAAATACAAGAAGAAATAATACTGCAAGGCTAGTTGAAAATTTCTTCATTCTAGTAAGAAGCCTTAAGAGACTACTTGGAACGGATCGTTTCCGTTTTTCCTCTTTTGTGATTCGTGCCATAATTTCCTCAGCCATAGCTAAATTCGATACCTTATCGACTGGTATAATATGCTGCATCCCAGTCTGAAATAATGCACTACTTTCCTTCCAAATAATATACTCCGTATGGCAATCTGCACAGATTTGAATGTGGAAGCGGACAGCCCTTGCTGTCTGTTCAGGTAAGACATGCTCCACATAAGCGGACATAAGTCCCATTGCGGTAATACATTTCATTACCTGCTCAGCCCTTTCGCCTCATCCCTACGAGGATCCAACACATAAGATTCTAACTGGCTTTTAATACTATTCCTCGCCCGAAACAACAGTGATTTCACAGAGCTTACAGTAGAATCAAGAATATCTGCTATTTCCTTATAATCCTTGTCCTCGTATTCTCTTAAAATGATGGCTGAACGTTGCTTATCTGGAAGGCTATCAATCGCATGTCGAACTAATTTCTCACGCTCGTTCCGAAGAAGCTCATGCTCAGGCATACGATCATAGTCAGTAGTAGGATCTAATTTGGAATCTTCAAGATAAATTTCAGAGTTTCTACTTTTTCTAAGCTCACTTAGTACTGTATTCCTTGCAATTGTATATAACCAGGTGGAAAATGACGCCTCTACATCACGAAAGGAATGTAAATTTCGGAAAGCCTTATAGAATGTTTCCTGGCATAAATCCTCCGCCATATAATCAAGATGTGAACTATTTAACATATGTACAATGAATGCTAAAATACGCTTCTCATATCTTTTAATTATTTCTGTATACAATTCTACGTGTCCATCTTTAATCTCTCTAATCAAAACTGAATCATTCATAACCTCTTCCTCCCCCTGGAAGCATTCAAACACAATCATTTTATTATTCCTTCCTCTTCTAATATGACGAAAAAATTTCGAAAAAGGTTACTTAAGAAAGATTCTTTACTGTAGATTCGTCACAGTTTGCTAAATTCCTGCAAATGATAAGAAAAACTTCTATTAAAGACAACCTATCTTATAGCTTTTATCTATCCGCTAAAGAAACCTTGGCTGACGGAAAGCAGATAGGAAACCCTGCTTTCCTATCTGCCAAAAAGGAATATGCCTCCCTATATAAGGAGAACATATTCCTTAATACTCAAAGGCATAAGTTTGGTTTCCTACCAAGAACTCTCCACGTCGACTAGTTTTAAGAGTCAAGAAATCCTGGATAAACTGCCCCTTAACCATCACTTTATCAGGAACTAATCTCGAGCAACGATCAAGCATGTTTTTACCCCGGAAGAAAAGAAGATCAGCATCTGCACCAATATGAATAGATCCTTTTCTTGGGAATATACCAAGCAGCTTTGCCGGGACTCTAGAACAAACATGAGTAATAAACATGAGATATTGTATTAAATCCTCTCTAGAACGCAGAATGGGACAAGTGATCGTTAGGCTATCCAACCAATAGGACCTAGGTGTATACGGCCTTAATTGCCTCCACCCTTTAATCCAGGAATCCATTTCAGACTCTCTTACGCGAACAACTAGCCGAGAACGACACGGCTTTCTACAATCAGAATATGAAACAACAGAAGGCAATCCAAGGCTAGTCACTTCTTTCTGTTGATCATACCTCAGATCAAGAACCAACCCTAACCGCCTAATCCTCATGATCCAAGGCTCCCAGTCCTTGGGAAAGGTTTCAACTGAGATG
>DATFAS010000175.1:0-9863 GCA_035254305.1 Bacillota bacterium | reverse complement strand
AAAACCGAGAGCTAAAGGAGGTAAGAAAAAAAGCATAAAACTTAACTTATTAGTTTCCAAGATATTTACCTAAATCCAATTTGTCGTTTTTTATCACATTATGTCTTTTATATTTATTATAGTAACACATTATTCTGATATTAAATAGCGAAATTACGCTTTCCATATTAATAAACTATTAAACAAAAAAAACCTCCATTGCTTTAGATGGATAGGCTAAAGTCAATCAGCACATAATGAAGCATTTTGCATAATTCGTTTTATCAATTCTCATTCGTGTCTGTGATTGTATGTACGATTTTAATAGCTGAATAAACCACTTTACCTCCTTTCCTTTTTACGACAAGATTCTATTAAGTAGAAATGATAGTTTTTATGGATTTGTAGAGAAAACATAAAGACTGTCGATTGTTTTTCGACAGTCTATGCTTACAATAAAATTTTAACAACACTGTAGATTCATGGCTGTATATAGTTGTCCAAAATAGACAGCTTTTTTAGCTTACGATAAAGAGTAGAACGTCCAATACCTAGAATACGTGAGGTTTGTGAGAGGTTTCCTCCCGTTTTATTAATGGTTTCAATAATCACTTCATTTTCTGCTTGCTCAAGTGAACCATCCTGTTTAAGTATGATCGGATTAGAAAGAATATATGGTGGGAAATGGTCTGGCTCAATCACCCCACTTTCTGCTAAAAAGGATGCCGAACGAAGCGCACCCAACATTTGGCGAACATTACCTGGCCATGAATAATTCTGAATTAATCGCTTTGATGCAGAGGAGAGAATGAGGTCTACCTTCTCCAATTTTTCTTGAATATTTCTCAGTAGAAGTTGGGCTACATGAAGGCGATCTGTTCGCCTACGCAGTGGAGGTAGTATAATATGAATACCTTCTAGACGATAGAATAAATCAGCACGAAAACTGCCATCCTGCACTTTTTTCCACAAATCTGTGTGTGTTGCAGTTATAATTCTTACATCAACACTGATTGGCTTTGTTCCACCTACTCGCGTAAAGGTGAAATCCTGCATTACACGTAATAGCACTACCTGCATTTCCATCGGCATCTCTGCAATTTCATCTAAGAATAGTGTTCCACCATGAGCTTGTTCAAATTTTCCTGGTTGACCTGTTTGTCTTGCTCCTGTAAAGGCTCCTCCCTCATAGCCAAACAATTCACTTTCTAACAGACTTTTTGGAACAGCACCACAGTTAATCGCGATAAATGGCTTGTGGGAACGAGGGCTTGCTCGGTGAATGGCTTGCGCAACTATATCTTTACCCGTGCCACTTTCCCCCGTAATTAAAATGGTATAATCAATAGCTGCAGCCTTCTTTGCAAGGTTAATAGCGGACAAGAAATCTCGATCTATACCGTGGATATCTTCAAATGTTCTAGGGTATATTTTAGGTTCTTCATCATTCTTCTTAATCGTTTTTTCTATTGGTTTGTTACTAGATCGTGTATCCAATATAATTGAAGCAAACAATTGGTTCTGCCCATTCTTTTTGCTCTGAAGAGGAAAGAGATCTCCTGGGTGTATTTCTTTCTTCCTTTGAAGAAGTGGTTGTATACCTGAAAATATTTCTGAAATTTCTGCTTTACCAATAGTAGCGTTCGTGAGATGGCCAAGCATTCGAGCTTCTCGATTGGCTCCAATGATAACACCATCCGTGTTTACAGCAAGTATTGCTCGTTGGTTTCTTTTCTGTTGGGAGTCTAAAGCGATGATTAACTGATTCTCAGGTTGATTTATGAGAAGCCAATCCTCAATTTCTTTGGCAAGTATATCAACCATTCCAAGGAGAGAAGGGTGATATTTTTCATGATAACCAGTAATATTTAGGACAGCAACTAAATCACCTCGTGGGTCGAAAATCGGTGAGGAAGTGCAATATAACTTATGAATTAGTTCGAGATAGTGTTGGTTTCCTACTATAGCAATTGGTTTTTGTTCGACAATAGTGGTTCCTGCTGTATTTGTCCCCCTAACCTTCTCTGACCAGTAGGCCCCCTTACATAACTGGATTTTTTCATGATCTTTTAAAAATACAGGATCCCCAATGCTTTCAAGGATACAACCCTCTAAATCCGAAACTAAAATAATAGATTGGAAAGTTTTTAAGTAATCGGTCAGACTATTAAGCTTTGGAATAACAACCCTTAGCAGGGACTCCTTTTTTTCCCTTAATTGCTTGAATTCAAATTCTCCAAGTATTGCATCTTTAGCTATTGATGGGTCTACTTTATACTTTCGACTTCTTTTCCATGATTTTTCCAGCCATGAATCAACGAGTGGTACCAACTCTTCACCTCTAATCCTCAAAAATGATCAATAATAAAGATATCTTAACATATTTTTTGTGCTATTTTAATAAATATTGCCAAAATACACTTAATTAATCACCGTTTAAATTTCTTAACTTTATCTAACATGATAAAAAATAAAATACTCCATGCCTTGCTCAAAAAATGATATGAGCAAGGTTAGCAGTATTTTCTAATCTTTATCATATAACATCAGAATTATAAAGACCGTTTTATACAAAAATTCCTTATTTAAATTGTGTAATTACATTGAATCCGAACGTTTTAAATTTTGTCATATCTTCAATAACAGTTTGTGCATGATCTAGGGACACTTCTTTAGAAATAAGTGACTTAGGGTTTAGTTTTCCATTTGCAATTAACGAGAGCAAACCATCGTATGCAGGATGCGGGTTGCCAATACTACCTACAATCTCAAGTTCCATTGCTGTAATGATATCAATCGGCAGACCAACCATCCCCCCCTCCTCCTTTGTTGTCAAGCCAATCTGAACATGTCGACCACCCTTACGTAAACATAGCACCGAATTTGAAATGGTTTCTCGAATACCAAGTGCTTCAATAGAGGCATGTGCACCTCCACGTGTAATCTCTTTAATCGCTTCAATAACATTTGTATCACGTCCATTAACTACAGCGACAGCACCTTCTGCCTTCGCCTTTTCTAACTTAGCATCGTCAACATCAACTGCGATAACCTGAGCACCAATGGCATTACCTACCTGTACGGCGGAAAGTCCTACTCCCCCCGCACCATGTACAACAAGCCAATTGCCGGCTTTTACATTTGCACGTATAACGCCATGATATCCGGTCATATAACGACAGCCAATAGCTGCAGCTGTCAATGTATCGATCTCGTCAGGAAGATGAATTAGATTAAAATCGCCATTCGGAATTTTAACATATTCCGCATAGCCTCCATCATGGTTGAAACCAATAATCGCCAAATTGTCACATCGATTGGTGTGGCCTGTCAGACAGTTCGGGCAATGTGAGCATCCCTCATGGAAAGGAACAGTAACACGATCACCTCTTCGGAAATTCTTAACATCTTTCCCTACCTCTTCAACTACCCCACCAATTTCATGTCCAGGTATAATAGGAAGTTCTGGGCTTAACCCAATCCATTCCCAGTCTCCTATCCAAGCGTGCCAGTCACTTCGACATATTCCACAGGCTTCAACCTTGACGATGACATCTTTTGGCCCAGGTGTTGGATTTGGCACCTCACCTATTCTAAACGGTTTTCCATGTTCTATGATTTGTGCAGCTCTCATCACATAATCCCCCTTAAATATTTATTTTTTGAAAAATTAGTCGATTTTTTACCTAGCCATAGAATTCATTATTTCTCCTAGACGTCGAACAAATCATTCAGATTCCGATCTTAACTCCCCTTCTCATTCCTCCTCTGAATTTTAATCGCTTACATAATCTATCCATTGCATTTTTTATGCCAAAATAAAATTTCAGTTATTTCAAAGGAATAAGGAATCTTCACTGTTTTAAAATGATACAGTTGTCGCATTCAGAAACATCTCTTTTTCCATCAAAAGCTAAGCCACTATCTTGTTTGATAAATTTCCATCCAACGTAAATTGTATAAAACTAGTCTTTTGACGATTATAAGCTTCTCTTTCCACAACCTTTCAAATTTTAGGCATAAAGTGTAGTTTTCTACAGGAATAATCTTTATTTATTATTTTTTAAAAGTTACTTGACATATATTAGTACACCACGGTATTATACTTACATAAAGTTTATAATAAAAAGTAAGTTAATTGCAAATGGTACATCAGAGAGAAGAAACTCAAGTGTGTTCTAAACTATTACAAAACCAAAAGGAGATAATACCATGGCAAATGATTTTTATACTGCGGTTAAAGAAAGACGTTCCTATTACGGAATTAGTAAAGAATCACCTATTTCAGACGAGAGAATTCAAGAGATCATTGAACATGCTGTAAAGTACACCCCATCGTCATTTAATTCTCAAAGTACACGAGTGGTTCTATTATTAGAAGAACACCACAATAAATTATGGGATATTACAACAGAAACATTAAGAAAAGTTGTTCCCGCTGATCAATTCGGCCCTACGAAGGAAAAAATGGACTCTTTCCGTAGTGGATATGGTACAGTACTATTCTTTGAAGATAACCATGTTATTGAGAATCTCCAAAGTAATTTTGCATCCTATGCTGAAAACTTTCCTATATGGTCACAACACACCTCTGGAATGCACCAGTTTGTGATATGGACTGCTTTAGAAAATGAGGGCTTAGGTGCATCATTACAGCACTATAACCCACTAATCGATGATGAAGTGAAAAAAGTATGGAATATTCCTACTGAATGGAAACTCATTGCACAGATGCCATTTGGAAAACCGACTATGCAACCGGGTGAAAAGCAATACCAGCCATTAGAAGATCGTGTTAAGGTATTCAAATAATCAAACAGCAAAGGGGCTGTCCTAAATGACAGCCCCATTCTTTTAAATCAAATTTATTATCAGATGATCTTCATTTGATAGGAATTTTATAAATCCATTTGAATTCATTGGCTTACCTATAATATATCCTTGGATTTCATCACAGCCTTCCCTACGTAAAAATTCGATTTGCTGTTCTTCCTCAACTCCTTCAGCGATTACTTTTAATTTTAAACTCTTTGCCATAGAAAGGATGGCTCGGATAATCATCTGGCTTTCCTCATTTTGAGAAGAATCCTTAATAAATGAACGGTCCACTTTAATAGTATGTATGGGAAGTTGTCTTAAGTAACTAAGTGATGAGTAACCCGTCCCAAAATCATCGATAGACAAAGCTATACCCTTTCCTTTTAAAGCCATCAATATAGAAACTACTTCCTCGGCATTTTCCATGATCGTACTCTCTGTAATCTCTAATTCCAACCACTGAGGATCAAGTTCTGTATCCTGTAAAATCTGATCGATCATGGATATAAAACAAGGATGGAGAAGCTGCTTTACTGACAAATTGACAGCCATTCTTAAAGGTTTATAGCCGTCCTCTTGCCAAGACTTGTTTTGTCTACAGGCTTCTCGAAGTATCCATTCTCCAATTGTAATAATTAATCCATTTTCCTCCATGATGGGAATGAACTTATCCGGTGGAATAGCCCCATAAATAGAATGTTGCCAACGAGTGAGTGCTTCCATCCCACAAATTTTATTTGTACCAAGATCAAATTTAGGCTGGTAAACGAGAGACATTTCCTTATATTCCAAAGCCTTTCTCAAAGATGCCTCTATTTCAAGTCGTTCCCAGAGATTTCTTTCCATATCAGGTTCAAAAATGTGGAATTTATTCTTCCCTGTTTTTTTCGCTTGGTACATTGCCGCATCGGCCTTTTTCAATAAAACTTCGTATGCATCTCCATCCTTTGGATAGTAACTGATCCCAATACTGGTTGTGATATGAAATTCTATTTTCTCCATTTGAAAGGCTAGTGTAAGATTATCTAAAATAATCTGAGCTACCTCCTCCACTTGCCAATCTCCTTGGATATCCGTTAATAGGATGGTAAATTCATCTCCACCCATCCTTGCTACAAAACCATTCTCAGGTAAACAATCTTGTAGCCTCTTTGCAATCATTTGAATAAGGCGATCACCATACACATGACCAAGACTGTCATTAATTAGCTTGAAACGGTCTAAATCCAAGAACATCATTGCCTTCTGTTGATTGGGGACCTGCTCAATGAATTGGGACACATATTTTTCTAAGGAAACCCGATTCGGGAGCCCTGTGAGGGAATCATGGTAAGCAAGATATTTTAGATCTTCTCGATTTTCCCGAATGTTGGCCACCATTTCATTGAAGCGTTGAAATAAGGCCCCAATTTCAGTTTTTCCATGTGTGGATATGTGATAGTCATAATTCCCATTCGTTACTTCATGAACGGCTCTCTGTAACTGCTTGACTGGTTGTATCGTACGACGAGTATAGAAAGCAACAATAAATATCAATGGTAAGAGAAGAAATAAGAAGTATTTTCCTACCGCTTCTTTAAGAGCCCTCAATGGATAATAGGTATTCTCTACAGGTATTTGAGCTACAACACCCCACCGAAGATAGGGCATATAACGATAAGATGCCAACATCTCTACCCCTTGTAGATTAGTCACTTTTCTATACCCAGATTTCCTCTCCAATAATGCTTCAACTACACTATTTTGATGAACGTCCTCTGCAATTCTTTTTTTATCAGGATGAAATAGTAAACGTCCATTCTCATCTACAATATATGGATATCCATTACCACCAAAATCAAAATGCTCAAAAAGAGATTCAATAACAGGATTACCTACTAATTCAATTCGTATAGCAACAATTTTTTCTACTTGTTGGTGAGCATTTACGATCGGAACACCCATAACTAGGGCAGGTTGGCCTGACTTGGTAAAGATCACATTACTGATATAAGCATTTGCTGTGTGAAGAGGTTCTGAAAAATAGGTGCGAAATCCTACATTTTTTAAATCATTATCGCTATTAGGATACTTGGAAATTAGGTCCCCTTGTTTATCAAATATAGCAGCACTATCGATAAGAAAGGAGTAATTAACAATATTCCCCAGATCTACTGTTAATAAATTAGGATCATTTGATAAAAATGTAGCATTCGTTCGAATTAAGCCTTCTAGATGTTGAAGCTCTTTAGTAATCACAGAAGCCTGATCAGCAAGCCGATTAACAGTTGCATCGGTAATCATCCTGCTTCTTTCCTGTTCTATTGTAGGCAGGATAGCCCGTGCTGACTCGTAGCAGATTGCTAGAGTAGTGAAAAGTAAGATGAGATTACATAAATAGGTCTTCCAAAATATACTGGATCTGTAATAAAACCAGCCCCAGGATGATTTCATCCTACCTACCTCCTCCCCATAAATTTTCACTTTTAAATTTAAACCTTAAATTTTGCCACTAACTCTTGCAGATCTTGTGCTAGTATACTTAAAGATTGAGCAGATGCGGTGATCTCCCCCATGGAAGAGAATTGCTCTTCTGAAGAAGCAGCAACATAATGTGAACCTTCCGATGCTTCTTTTGCAATTTCTGCTAACTGATCAACGGAGGCAGCGACTTGTTGTGAATTAGCCGAGATTTGCTCTGAGGTGGCCGATACTTCCTGGATTTCCTCATTCACCTCTTCAATGGCCTTTAATATTTGTTGGAATACTTCACCTGTCTCATGGATAACAATCTTTCCTAAACCAACTTCATTGGCATTATTAGCAATCTGTTTGTTAACAACCTCGGTGTCTTTTTGGACCTCATGGATCAATTCTACAATTTTATCAGCTGAGTTATGAGATTGTTCGGCTAACTTTCTTACTTCATCTGCTACCACAGCAAAACCTCTTCCATGCTCACCAGCTCTCGCAGCCTCAATGGCTGCATTTAGGGCAAGTAGATTTGTCTGGTCAGAAATAGCAGTAATTACCTCAATTATTTTACCAATCTGTATGGACTGTTCAGTAAGATGTTTAACTGATTCTAACGTATTTTGCGTTCCTTGCTCAATAGAATCCATTTGGTGAATAGCTCTCTGAATCGATTGGTTTCCTTGTATAGATAGCTTCGTTGTTTCCTGTGCAGAATCAGCAACGGTAGCCGAGGATTCAGCGATATGTTGAATTCCAGAAGAGACCTCTTCCATTGCCTTTGCACTTTCTTTTGAGTGTATCACCTGGGTTTCAGATCCCATTGCTACTTCTTGGATTGAAGATGAAATTTGGTTGGTCATCTGAGTCGCTTGTTCCGTGGTGGCCAATAGTTCCTCCGATGAAGCTGCGACTTGTTCGGCACTTGTGTTGATCTGATGGATCAATTGCCGAAGATTCAAAGCCATATGATTAAAGGCTTCAGCCAAATCAGCAATTTCATCCTTCGTCTTTACCCGAATTTCTTCTTGGGTTAAATCACCAGATGCAATTTTTTCTGCAATCGTTGAAATGACAAGGATAGGTTTAGAAATGATGCGACTAATGAAAGTAGCAGCAGCTAACCCTAAAATTAAAACAATGATGCTGGATAAAATAAGATCTCGCTGAATACCCTTGACTCTTATATGGGTCGCTTCTCTAGCTTGATTTAAAGCATCTGTTTGATACTGAATCATTTCATCCGCTTTGCTTTGAAAACCAATAACTAGGGGTGACCCTTTTTTCGTAATTATATCTATATAGCTAGCATCATTTTTCTTTTTTAGAGAAATGGTTTCTTCGGCCAACTGGATATATTGAGTGTTATACTGCTCCAATTCATGAAAAAGCTTTTCTCCAGTCTCTTGATTAATTTTATTTTCTAGATCTCTTTCTAATTGAATATATTGTTTTTTAGATTTTTCATAACTTGCAAGTGATTCATTATTTCCGATCAGGAGATAGCCTCTATTGCCTAATTGCATATCCTTTGAAGCCTGTATCATTTCCCGTACAATATTAATTTTTTGTACACGATCATCTAACAAATTTTCATATGTAGTTTCCGTTGATTTAATTTCGTTGTATGAAAAACCACATATAATTAGCAATAGAGTCAAAACAGAACCGAATCCTACATACAATTTTTTAGCAACTGTAAATTTCAATTTTTACCCCCCTATATATTACCAGTTGATCTATTGAAAAATAATTAGAAAGTAGTTCTTGGATATCCAACAAAAAACCTTCATTCTTCTAAATCTGGTTAAACTGTACGAGATGATTTTGTATTCTTATTTAAGTCCCTCCCAAAAATAAGACGGCTATCCTAAAGAATAGCCGTCTTAGAATTATTTAATAATCTGGCAATCATATAATTCATACAAAAGTGTTAGATGCATAGTTAGCTTTGAATTCTTACCCTTATGGTAAAGTTTGCCTTTATTATTGAAGAACTACAACAGTATAAACGACTCAACACTAGTATAATATTTTTTATTTTAAATAAAATTTTACATTAGTAGTGTAGTCCTGTTTATTCACATATTCTGTGATAATTGTCACGATTTGATAATGATAATTACTATGAATTAGTAAAAACAAACATTTCCATTCGATTATTCTATCTAGCTTTTGTATTAATTTAGTTTATGAAAAGTATTTATTGGCCAAAGGGAGAAATCAGCTCTTCCAACTACTTGTTTTACATCAACCGGTCCAATATATCGGCTATCATTACTAACGGGACGATTGTCTCCCAATACAAAAATTTTACCGTTCGGTATAGTTATAGGGCCAAAATCTGAGGTATAGGATTTGTCCTTCAATGGATACAATTTCTTTTCTTTATCCAAATAAGGTTCTTGTACAGCCTGTCCATTTATATAAAGAATATCTTCCTTTTCTTGGACTAAATCTCCACCCACTGCGATGACCCGCTTCACATAATCTTGAGTTGGGTTCGCGTGAAAAACAATAATATCTCCTTTTTGTGGTGAATGAAAGTCATAAACCATTTTATTGATAATTAGCCGTTCTCCATTTTGTAAAGTAGCATCCATTGAATGGCCATC
>DATFAS010000174.1:0-10095 GCA_035254305.1 Bacillota bacterium | reverse complement strand
TGGCAGGATCATGATGGGGATGGGATCTTAGATAAAGACGGAAAGAAATTTTCCTTTGTACTGATGACGAATCAAGGGAACAAAATAAGAGAAATGGTTTCTCAGATTGTTCAGGAACAATGGCGGGCGATTGGAGTAGAAGTAAAACCACGCTTGATGGAATGGAGTGCTTTTGTCAACGACTATGTTGATACAAGAAAATTTGAGGCAGTGATCCTTGGTTGGTCACTAGGAGTAGACCCAGATCCCACAGCGATTTGGCATAGTAAGGAAGCAAAGTCTGGCTTGAATTTTGTATCCTATCATAATCCAGAAGTTGATCAACTATTAGAGGAAAATACAAAGACACTTGATCGTAGTAAACGTCAGGAAATCCTAAGTCAGATCCAGAGTATTCTAGCCCAAGAGCAGCCCTACACGTTCTTATACTATGCCAATGAGATTACTGCCTATCCACCTAGTCTATCGGGATTAGGCCGACATCCAACCTCCCTATTTCAAAATATTCATGAGTGGTATCTTCCTTAAAGGGTTATCTTTGAGAAAAGCTCTTTTCCTTTACCTTATTCTTCTATTGTTGTCCAAGAATTCATATACATGGAAGGAATAGAAGAAAGGAGTGAAGAGACAGCATGGCCAGCTATATGTTCAGACGCCTGCTTCAGTCCTTACCGCTTATGCTTGGAATCAGCATGATTTCTTTTTTTGTTATGTATCTTGCACCTGGAGGGCCTACAGACTTGATGATGGACCCTAAGGTTAAGCCAGAGGATCGTGAGAGGATGATGGAGGCATTGGGGTTAAATCTGCCACCATGGCTACAATACCTTCGTTGGCTTATCCACTTCTTGCAGGGGGATTGGGGGATCTCCTTTATTCGTAAGGTTCAAGTTAGTGATCTTATTTGGCAAAGACTTCCCCAAACCCTTGTTTTAATGGGGTCTGCCTTTTTGCTTGCTGCTTTACTTGCCGTACCAATTGGAGTTCTCATAGCAAGAAAAAAGAATACATGGATAGATTATACTTCTACGTTCTTTGCTTTTTTGGGATTAGCTACGCCTAATTTCTGGTTGGGTATACTGTTAATCATGGGGTTTTCTGTGTATTTAAATTTCTTACCGGCGGGTGGAATTACTTCTTACTTCGATGGAGGAGGAATAGGGGATCGGTTACAGCATCTTCTTCTGCCAGCCGTTACTCTTGCCATGGCGGATATTGCAAGCCTTACTCGTTATACTCGGTCCAGTATGCTTGAAGTCTTGGGGCAACAATATATGACGACTGCACGGGCAAAAGGATTAGGAGAATGGATGGTCATCTATAAACATGGTTTACGTAATGGGTTAATTCCTATTGTGACGGTCTTTGGGTTAAGCCTATCATCATTTTTTGGTGGGGCAGTGATCATCGAGAAAATATTTTCTTATCCTGGGATAGGCTCTTTATTTCTTGACGCAGTTTTCCAGCGTGACTATCCTGTGATAATGGCCATTACAATGATCTCTGCTGTTCTTGTTGTGCTGGGTAATTTACTAGCGGATATTCTATATGCTGTTCTAGATCCACGAATTGAATATAAATAGGGGTGAGGCTTAAGAATGCAACGTGTTCCTTTTAAAGACTTTGTTGCGCGAGACCCGTCATTCATTCAAGGGGGAGAGCAGAGGGAAAGTCAGGTAATTAGGAAGTTCTACAAAAATAAATTAGCTTTATGGGGCTTTATCATTCTAGTATTGATCGTATTTTCAGCTGTTTTTGCTAGTTTTTTAACGGTGTATCCTCCCTCTGAACAGGATTTATTACACAGGCTTCAACCTCCTTCGGTGATCCATCCTTTTGGAACAGATGAATATGGTCGAGATATCCTAAGTCGATTACTATATGGTGCAAGAGTTTCTCTCATCGTAGGATTCGCTTCTGTTGCTGGTTCACTCCTTATTGGAACGCTAGTTGGTGCTATTGCAGGATATTATGGTGGTTGGGTTGATAATGTATTCATGCGCTTTGTTGATTTATTAAATGCCTTCCCTGCTATTTTTCTATTAATTACAATCGTGACTTTATTGGAACCGAAGTTGGCAAATATCATTCTTGTATTCATTTTACTGGGGTGGACGACAACAGCAAGATTGGTTCGGGGTGAGTTTCTTAAGCTAAAAGAAGAAGAGTATGTTTGGGCGGCCCGTAGTGTAGGGATGTCTGATGCAAGAATAATTTTTGGACATCTCCTACCTAATGCATCTGCACCCATTATTGTTGCAGCCACATTAGGTGTAGGAAATGTGATTCTAGCGGAATCTGGACTTAGCTTTTTGGGGCTTGGTATACAACCTCCCATCCCAAGTTGGGGGAATATGCTGCAGGGAGCCCAAAGTCTCTCCGTTATGGTTACAGCACCGTGGTACCCTTTCTTTCCTGGAATGATGATTTTGTTAACTGTACTGGCCTTTAATTTTTTAGGTGACGGACTTCGAGATGCTCTGGATCCGAGATAGAGAATTCTTCCTCTGGTTCCCAAAGAAGTTCTAATCGATCGCCATGCTTGATTTTAGAACCGAAATCTGCAGGTTCGCTGTTAATTAATAATTTAAGTCGGCTTCCAGGATCGGGTTTTTTTATCCTAACCTCTGCAATCCGAAATACATCCCCAAAAATAGGGGGCGTTGTTTCTATGGTCTCAATCATGATTTTATCCCCTGGGTGGATAGGGTTATCCTCTGAAATTATGTCACCATTCAATGTGATTTTTGTTCGGATTATAGGTAGGCGAATCTTCAATCCATTAAATGTAACTTCTGTGTCCAATTGAATCCGTTCACCCTCAGGGATTAAGGAGGAAATCATCAGATTCGATTTTTCATGATAGTGTATCTCAATGTGATCTCCTTGATTGATCAGACTTGTGGGCAGAGCAAGTTGACCATTAAGTTTGAATTCAATCGAGTAGCGTTCCCAGCGCTGAACTTGACCATTTAGGGTATACGATAGTTCCTCGACTTCCACCAGATCTAACTGTTCAGTATATTGTAGTACCTCCTGGATGTTTCGAGGAAGGCGAATCCATACTTCATCCCGATCATGAAGTAGCGTATTCAGATCACATTCTATTCCATTTACCAGGAAAAGGGGTGGAACCGAATACAATCGTCCATTAAGGAAAATATCAAGCGTAGCAATATTCTCCATGACATCTTGAATGGTAGGACAGGCAGGGCTACCGTCCTTGCCAGGTATAACGGTTAAGTGATCTTGATCATGAACAAGATCATCGTAGTGAGCTATTTTGTCGTTTAGGGTTATGATAGGAGGTTCTCCCCATGTCCCAGGTATAAATTTCATGATGCCATTGACCTTAATAGCCATAGCCAGACCAGGTTTCCCACAGAGCTTCTTCATATCAAATCCAGCGTGAAGTAGAACGTCGCCAACATGAATCTTTTTGAGATCAAAAAGGTGGATTTCTCTTTCATTAACGGACACAGTAATATATTTAACCGGATGTTTTTTCGCTGCAACTGCAATTCCAATTGGGGTAATGAATTCAGGTCCAGATACGATTTCGTGTTGAATTTCTAAATTTTTGATTGCATCTGTGCCTCGAACAGCCACTCGAGTATCTGGGAGGTTAAGGATTTGGGCGATTTTCATGGGAAGTTGGGGGGTTAAGCTTCCTCCTCCAATTAGCATGACTGCTTGCGGTGCCTTTCCATTCAACTCTAGAATTTTATTACTTATTTCTAAGGCAAGTTTCTGAATATCCTCGTCAATCTGCATGACAACCTCTGTGCTTGGGAGTGTATGCTCCATACCCAGTACATCTGCAAATGTTACCTGATCTTTATGTGACAAGCTTCGTTTCATTATCTCAGCATCTGAAAAATCAAGCAGAAAGGCTTGGCCTAATGCTTCCGTTATTTCGTCCCCAGCTCTAGGAACCATCCCATAGGCTATAATTGTACCTTCAGCAGTTATCGCAATATCGGATGTCCCAGCGCCAATATCGACTAAGGCTATATTCAATTTCCTCATTGTGCTAGGAATAAGGACATTAATCGCTGCAATTGGTTCTAGTGTTAACATGTCCAAAGACAATTCTGCATGGTGAAGCGCAGTAATGAGAGAGTCTACCACAATCCTTGGTAAGAAGGTGGCAATAATATCGACTTGGGCCATGGAGCCTCGTTGATCAACCAAATTACTAATTAATTGCCCATCGAGGTAGTAATTGACTATACTATAACCAACACAAAAGTAATTGGACAAATCTATTTCTGACTGTTCTGTTGCTAATTCTTTTTGTGCTTGCCCAATAGCAGATAATTCGAGAGAACGCACTTCATCCTTTGTTAAGAAGGAGTGGCCAGCTAGTGGTTGTTCAAGGGTGACTCGTTTTGTTTTTAATGATCTTCCTGCTGCAGCTACAGCTACCTTTTTTAATACTCCGTTACGTATGCTAAGTTTATTTTTGATTGTTTCAACAACAAGAGAGACCGCTTCTATATCATGGATTTGTCCATCTAGCATAGAACGTTCCTTATGCTCGGCAATCTCATAGTCTATAATGGAGAAAGTATCTCCGTCAAAACGAACAATTAAGCCGACAACACTTCTTGTTCCGATATCTAGTGCGAAGATGAGGTCATTGGTAACCTGCTGTGTCAAGCGTGACAGTCCCTTCAATAGTTATTATTGATTGTGTAATTCGGCATTGTTCTACAAAAACCTTCTTTTCATTTAAGTTAGAATAGAAATTGATGTTCTCAAAGGAAAAAGGGAATCACTTTAATATACATAATAAAAGTATGCTGTTGTAAGGCTACTGACAAAAAATTGAGAATACGTTATAATACGATAATTATAAAAAGGCGAGGTGGAGAGATGAGTAACGAGCAGTTAGAGAAATTGAGATCAGATTTAGACGACATTAATATACAGTTACTTAACCTTCTAAACAAGAGAGCAGAGCTATCCAAAGAGATTGGACTTGTTAAGTTGAAGCAAGGAACAAACAAGTTTGATCCCGAGCGTGAGCGTCATATGTTGAATCTTCTGGTTCAAAATAACAAGGGGCCTTTCACCGACAGTACGGTTCAACATTTGTTTAAACAAATCTTTAAGGCCTGTCTAGACCTTCAGCAGGATTCGAATAAGAAAACACTTCTTGTTAGTCGTAAAAGGAAGATGGAAGATACTGTTGTTGAACTAGGTGATGTTAAGGTTGGTAAGGCAGGGCAGCCACTGCTGATTGCAGGCCCTTGTTCAGTTGAAAGCTATCAACAGGTTCGTGAGGTTGCTATTGCACTTAAAGCACAGGGTGTCACCATTATGCGCGGTGGAGCTTATAAACCACGTACCTCTCCTTATGATTTCCAAGGTTTAGGTGTGGAAGGATTAGAGATCTTACGTAAGGTAGGAGATGAATTCGGTTTAAAGGTAATCAGCGAAATCGTTAGCCCATCCGATATTGAAATGGCATGTGAATATTTAGATGTCATCCAAATTGGTGCGCGTAACATGCAGAACTTCGATCTATTGAAGGCGGCTGGAAGAGCAAATAAACCCGTTTTACTTAAGCGTGGATTAGCTGCAACAATCGAAGAATTTATTTATGCTGCTGAATATATTGTTTCAAGTGGAAATGAGAATGTTATGCTTTGTGAGCGTGGGATTCGGACATATGAGAAGGCAACACGTAATACGTTAGATATTTCAGCGGTACCTATTCTAAAGCAAGAAACCCACTTGCCTGTATTCGTTGATGTCACACACTCTACAGGACGTCGTGACTTATTATTACCAACCGCTAGAGCAGCCGTTGCAATTGGTGCTGATGGTGTGATGGTTGAGGTTCATCCAGATCCTGAAACAGCTCTTTCGGATGCTAAACAACAAATTAGTATCCCGCAGTTTAACGAGTTTGTCACGCAGCTAAGAGGAACGAAGCTTTCTACAATTTAAGAACAAAAACCAATACATGGGGCAATCAAATGTTGATACCATTCAACTTCTGATTGCCCTTTTTCTTTGGGAATGATAATACATTTATTCGCAGAAACTAAAGAAACAGATTTGTAATATTACTCATGAGAAATTGACAAAAACTAAGGGAAATGAATTGCCTGAAGGCGAAATATGTCGTATGATAGCAATAAATTATGAAAATATGAAAACCAAATTTTGGATACACGATATAAAAGTATGGGCTAAGATTTCTATGTTTGAAGCATGTAAATAGGAATTCATGATAGTCTTCGAGTGGTACGTTCGGATCGTTTACTTTAAAGGGTTTTCTTAAATGATTATAGGAGGATGATTCATGCCAATTACAATTTATGATGTGGCTAGGGAAGCAGGGGTCTCAATGGCTACCGTGTCTCGGGTAGTTAATGGAAATCCAAATGTGAAACCGACAACACGCAAAAAAGTATTAGGAGCTATAGAGAGGCTAGGATATCGACCAAATGCTGTGGCGAGAGGATTAGCAAGTAAAAAAACAACCACTGTTGGAGTTGTTATTCCAGATATTGCCAATGCGTTTTTTGCTGAATTAGCTCGGGGGATTGATGATATTGCAAGTATGTATAAATATAACATTATTCTTTGTGATTCTGATCAGCGTGTAGAAAAGGAAGTTCATCTTATTAACACTTTGTTGGAAAAACAAGTGGATGGTATTGTCTTTATGGGGCAGGAGATTACGGATGAGCATATCCAGGTGTTTAATACTTCGTCGGTTCCCGTAGTGCTTGCTGGCACCAAAGAAAAGTCTGGTGAACATCCTTCTGTAAATATCGATCATATAAGTGGTGGATATGATGCAACCATGCGTTTAATCTCAGGTGGTCATAGTAGGGTGGCGATGGTAACGGGACCTTTCGTTGATCCGCTGGGAGGATTAGAACGATTTGAAGGCTATCGGAATGCATTGAATGACCAGAACATTCCTTTCCGGGAAGAGTATGTGCTTGGAGGGGATTTTACTTATGAATCTGGATTGGCAGCAGCACAGAAGTTCATGCAGCTTCCAGAACGTCCAACAGCAATTTTTGCAGCAAGTGATGAAATGGCAGTTGGTGTTATCCATGGTATTCAAGACTTAGGTATGAATGTGCCAGAAGATGTGGAAGTTATTGGATATGATAACATTCGCTTAGCAGAAATGGTGCGCCCTAGATTAACTACCGTGGTTCAGCCAATGTATGATATTGGGGCAGTAGCGATGCGTTTATTAACTAAATATATGAATAACGAAAAAGTAGAAGACCATATTGTTGTTTTACCCCACCGTATTGAAGAAAGACAATCAACGAAGACAATTGATTCGTTGTAGGTGAGGAAAGGGAGTTTTTTCTATGATTGGTATTATAGGTGCAATGGATGAAGAAATCGTACGTTTCAAGCAAGGACTCTCATCCACACAGGAGTCTGTGAAAGCAGGCATAACATTCTATTCCGGTAAGTTTTACGGGAAAGATGTTGTTTTATGCAAGTCCGGAGTTGGGAAAGTGAATGCAAGTGTATGTACACAAATTCTTATTGACAATTTTAAGGTAGATAAAGTTATTTTTACAGGGGTTGCTGGAGCGTTAAATCCTATACTTGAAATTGGAGATATTGTTGTTTCCAATGATTGTGGGCACCACGATATGGATGCGACAGCACTTGGCTTTCAGAGAGGGGAGATTCCCTTTTCTAATAAGTCAATTTTTAACGCTGACCCCAAATTAATTGAACTAGCTGTTCAGGCGAGTTCGAAGGTAATTGAGGGAAAATCTATAACTGGAAGAATTCTTTCGGGGGATCAATTTATAGCGGACCGACAAGTCGTGAAATCTCTTCATGAAGATCTACACGGTGACTGTACAGAAATGGAAGGGGCAGCGGTAGCACAGGTGTGCGATATGTTTGAGGTGCCTTTCGTTATTGTCAGGTCTATGTCAGATAAAGCGGATGGTTCGGCTCATATCAATTTTCCGGAGTTTACAAAATTAGCATCCCAAAGATCCTATGAGATCGTATCCAGAATGCTTGGAAATTTATAAATTAAGAGAAGGGAATCACTCTGGTATAGAGGGATTCCCTTCTTTCTTGTGATTATTCACATCTTAGCGCAGGTGAAACTAGATTTCTTTACTAACAATGTGGGATGTATAATAATGCCTTTTCTAGTGTTAATTTATTTTTGCTGGTGATCTCAGGCCGTCTTGGAATAACAGGGAGATATTCCTTTGGGTCTAGCATACTTCCAACTAATGGGATGGGGCTTTCCGGTTGCCATTTCGATAACCACTCTCTAGGGACTTGGCATTCCTCAGTGATTGGATTTCCAGAAAGCTCAGCCCAAAGTAATGTCCATGCCCTTGGGACTACTCTCCATATATCATAGCCCCCTCCGCCTGTGGCAATCAAACGACCATCGCAAAATTCATGAGCCAGCTCATGAATATGCTTCGGAATCTGACGGAAAATTTCCATGGAACAAGACATATGGGTAAGAGGATCTAGGAAATGGCTATCACAGCCATTCTGAGTCACAATCACATCAGGTTTAAATCCCTTGGCAATCTTTGAAGTGATTTCACGATAGGCGTCTAGATAGGATTCATCTTCTGTAAAGGCATCTAATGGAACATTCGTACTATATCCGTATCCTTGTCCATCTCCTCGTTCTGTTACATTACCGGTTCCTGGGAATAGATATTTCCCTGTTTCATGAAAGGATAAAGTAAGTACATTCGGATCGTCGTAGAAGGCCCATTGAACTCCATCGCCGTGATGGGCATCCGTATCGACATAGAGAACCCGAGCATCATAATATTTCCGGAGGAAAGCGATTACAACCGAACAATCGTTATAAATACAAAATCCAGAGGCTCTACCACGAAATCCATGGTGAAGCCCACCGGATAAATTGACTGCATGGTCACAAATACCTTCCATTACAAGCTCAGCTGATCGTAGGGTACCGCCAACGATGAGAGAGGTTGCTTCATGCATTCCTAAGAAAGCTGGGACATCTTCTGTACCTATCCCATAACTTGCTGCAACAGGGAGGGCAACCCCAGCCTCCCCACAGGCCTTCACGGCCATCACGTAATTAGGATCATGAACGAGTGTTAGCTCTTCATCTGTTGCATACCTGGGTTCAACAAGATGCTCCGGTTCAATTAGGTTTAATGATTGAATTAAATCATAAGTTAACTCTAATCTTTTTTGGTTGAAAGGATGTTCATCATGGAATTTATATTGTTGGAATTTATTGCTGTAAATAAAACGAGATTGAGATTTCATAGCTCTTCCCCCGGTTCCTTGGGCCAAATCACTTTAAAACCTGCGTTTTCTAGATCGTTCTTTAGCCGACGAGTATCGATGGTTTGCGCCCGGAAGACAAGATTTTTGCGTCCAAGATTTTGGCCGGGGAAAACAAGTACGCTATTGACGCTTAAGTGATTACTTTTGAAAATGGAAGACACATCTGCTAGTACTCCCGCTTGATCTGGCACATCTATTTCAATATGTGAACTAGGGTATTGAACTCCCATTAATTCTACCAATGTGTATAAAATATCTGATTCCGTAAGTATTCCTTTCAGTCCATCTTGATCTACAATAGGCAAGCAGCCAATTCGATTCTCATATAGAGAAAAGGCAGCTTCTTCTACGAAATCTAGAGGGTGTCCAGTGATGACATTCTTATGCATGATTTCATAGACAGGTCTGTTGTATAACTCCTCATCTTGATGAGTATCTAACTTCGATGGGCATGCATCCCGTAAATCACGATCAGAAATGATCCCAACTAATTCTCCATTATGATCCATTACAGGTAAATGTCTAATACGGTGCTGTGCAGTAATAAGCATAGCAATTCGTATTGTATCATTTGGCTTAATGGTAATGACATTGCGATTCATAATATCTTCAACCAACATTTGATTCAATCCCCCTCAATCTTTTTGAGAAATAATGGAATCTATTTTTTAATTATACAGGTATTTCTTTATAAAAAGAGTGACAAAATTTAGAAATTATTATATTGCTTCTAAAATAAATTTTGAAAATAAAATTGAGAAAATTTGATATTGTGATATAATA
>DATFAS010000173.1:0-15806 GCA_035254305.1 Bacillota bacterium | reverse complement strand
GGCAATAATGGCTTCAATATCTTCAACAGTAAATGCAATATGTCGGATACCCAGCGTATTTGCAAAGGGTTTCTGAATATCTTGTTCATCTAACGGTGAATAAAATTTGACTAGCTCAATCCATGCCTGACCGTCTGAAGTTCGCAATCCTACACATGCTGTTTTAACATCAGTAAGCCCGATTATCTGATCCAACCACTCTCCTTCCATTTCCCATTCCCCATGCACTTCAAGTCCCAAATCGAGAAAAAACGCTTTAGCTGCTGAAAGATCATTTACGTTAACACTCACATGATCTATTCTATTGATCTTCATACCCACATCTCCTATCCTGTTTTTGTGTAATAATAATTTTCCACCATTCACCAATAATAACTTCAACGGAGTAATTCAACTTCCCTGCCCTTTCGTTTATATAGCTCTCTTCTGTGTTCTCCACGTAGCTGAGCATAAATTTGAGTTGTTGATGCCTTCTCATGTCCCAACATGTACTGAATGAAATCTAATGGTGCCCCGTTATCGAGTAGCTGGAAAGCATAGGTATGTCTAGATCGGTGGGGATAAACATAGACTGGAATCCTTCCACGGGCTGCAATCAATTTTACAGAGTTGCTGAGGGTCGGGATCGTCATCCTACGAATTGGGTTGCATTACAAACAACGCCTCACAGTTATATTCTCGGCTAGTAATGGCAAGGTTACCTCTTACTTCTCAATTTCTAATAACAATTTTGTTATATCATGTTCGAATTCAAGAAAGTATGGCTTGTTTTCATCATCGAAGATCATTAGTAGTGGTGTTTCATTTGTTGGCATGATTATTTTCACTTCATCAACCAACGAACTAAACCACTGGTTATTTACATTTACAGATGGTTCAACAGGAATTTTAATTACTTGACCTTCCTTTGGAATAGGGTTAAACCTCTTCGTAATACCAGTTATTGTGTTAAGGCACTTATTGATTTCTCCCTGTATCTTATCTGAATTAGCAATAATCTCTACAACCTGCTCCTTTTTCACATCAAACACTTCAATGTTCGATAGATTTGTTGCTTGGGCGGATGAGAAGAACAAACCAAAGGTAAGAAATACAAACACCATTATTTTTATTTTCATATCATCACCTTTGTTTATTTTCCCCAAATACCAAACAATCATATGGGATACGCGATACGCTTATTGAGTTAACAGCCCATTACCGCCACCAAGTAGCCACAGATGCCGACCCCATCCTCCGCTATCAAACCCGTTAGGTGTTAATAAATGAATGCCACTAATAAAGCTATAAATCCCGTTAAAGCTATAAACAATGTTTTTTTATGACGCATTCCAAGTCCCCCTTTATCTCTTTGTAGTCGTTTCCATCATTGACGTGTCAGGTAATCAATTTGTTTCAAGTTCCGCATAACTGCCCTTTAGGCTCCTAGAAAAATCGTTGACAGGAATCCTTCCACGGGCTGCAATCAATTTTACAGAGTTACGGAGGGTCAGGATAGTCATCCTACGAATTGGGTTGCGTTCAGTTACAAACAACGCCTCACAGTTATCTTCTCGGCTATCTAAATACTTCTTCAGCCATACTTTTCATTCAGTTGTAAAATAATCCTCACGTTGTTTAAAACCCTTCCCATTGACAATAGTAGATCCATTTTCCCAATTGATATCCTCTATATTTAATCGATGAGCCTCTCCCACACGGCAACCGGTGGAGTACAGGAATTGTAATAACGCATGATCCCGGAGGGACTGACATGATATCTTAAGATGAATCACATCTTCTTCGATTAGAAATTTTGGGATTCTCTTATCTAATTTCGGTTCCTTTAGTTTGAGTGTTGGATTACGTGGAATATAGCCTTCTTCAAAAACATATCGAAAAAGGGAGCTTATGAATCGAATGCGATGACCCAAACTACTGGGCTTGAGACGTTCGAACTGTTTAGCCAAATATTCTTTTAGTAATGGCAAGGTTACGTCTTCTAGTTCCAAATCCCCTATTTCACGAGTGAGGGCCTTCAACTGAAGCGAATAAGCCTTTAATGTGTATGGGCTAAACCCTAGAATGCGTTAAATTCCATCCGTGATAATAGGTCATCATTTTTGTAATTACAAATATCCATTCAACGAACGTAAATACAGCAGCCCATAAAACGATATAAATTACTTGTCTCCAAAGTTTCAACTTATACGGATATCGTGAAAGATAAAGCAAGATCATTGGAGGGAAATTTGTAAATGCTATCATAAAATCTGCAATGGTATCATTTGGGATAAAAGGCGGTGCTTTTTCAAAATGCCATAACGAGTATTGATACATGAGAATAGAACTAAAAAAATCCACGAGTATTGCAAAAAGTATGGTTGAGTAATATTTCCGCCAATTTCTCCAATCTCCAAAACACCAAGCTGCGATTAGAAGGAATATAGTAATAATTAACGGCTTGTATAAACCAATTTTGTGTAGCATCACATGTCCCAAAAATCATCAACTTTTATTCTTGGGTCTATACCACGTAATTCTTTCAAGAACTTTTGGAGAGTTTTAACTGTAGGTGTTTTTGTATTATCACATACCAACTCACTTATTGTAGTACGACTTTTTCCTGGTTCATTTGATAGCCACTGCTTCGTTTCTTATCCGATACAGACATTCTACATCCCTCCTATTCAAGTTCTGTCCATATTCAACAAATACAAACATATCTATCAGGAAAAACTGATTTCCCCTTTTTTCAAATAACTTCTCATTTATTCGATTTTGAAGTATGGCATGGTGTCAAAAACCTTCGGTTACGGTACATTTCTTCATGACGAAAAATTTTCTTAGTTCGAGGCTTTAGTCAGGTCTCAATTCCATTTCTATAATCAAGTTCCATTTTTATAGTACAAATTGGGTTTTGGTCATATCCGAGTTATTGAAGAAAATCTGCCAATAACTCAATAAAGAAAGGCTTCCTTCGTTTGAAAGCCATTTCTTGGTCTATTAAACTCTTGATCCCCGTCGCAATAAAAAATGCTGCCCCTTAGCAGCCTTTTTTCAGTGATATCGCTATCGAATATTAGTTATCATAAACATTATCCAACAAAATTCAAATTACATCTCCTTAGATTTTGTCAGTATCACATTAACATCTTGTTCAGTAAAACCCATTGGCAACTGAAAATTGGCTTTCTTGAAAAACTTGGTTATCTCATTGATATGACTTTGTGATAATTGCAATGCAAATTCCATATGTGCTTTGAGTTCCTTGTCCTTTACCGTGTTAAGGAAATACTTAAAGACGCAGATTGCTAAACCGTCACCCAAATACTGGTTCCAGAGTATGGATACTTCTAGCGCAGTTAGATTACCCGTAATACTGGCACTCTTTTGATTAACGAAGAAAGCCTTATCCATGTGAAAAACATAGTTTTTTATTTTTCCTTTCTAGTATCAGTAGAGATAGTTAAAAGAAGATAAGCCTACTACGAAGATCAAAACAAAGTGAAGAAGAGCAACTTCGTCCCTCCACTCCAAAAAACACTGCTGTTATACATTAAACAACCTCAAACTACATTAAAAATATCCCTTTTCCCCTTCCTTAAGTAATTCCTATCCCTATTTTTCAAAACAAAAAATGAGGTTAATTAGAGAAGTTTTTGTGCACAAACAGGATCATTTGTCATCTAATATGGTAACAAGGTGTAGCAACCATACCACGTGATGTACTTCAAAACCTGACGATTTTTGGGAGACGCAACGCCTTTGCAGCAACCGAACAAATTTCCTTCGGAAATTTGGATAAACAAGGTCGTGCCCTTAATTTTGGTCAATTTATATTGCTGCAAGAAGAAGTGGATCCTTTTGTATCAATCCTTCGTAAACATGGGGTTACAGTAACAGCCATCACAACCATTGGTTTTTTGATAATCCCACGTCATGTATGTACATTTTCAATCGGAAGATAAACCACTTGCTTTTTCCAGAAAAGTACATGATGCCTTTGGGGTTCTGGTTTAATTTTCACATACTGAAAATTCTTGATCCAAGTTACTTCAGTCTAACATAATGAGAGGAGATTATTATGGCAAGAACACGATCCAAACAGCAGAATCCGTCGGATCCTCCACTGATCCGAGTATCCGGACCCAGCCCCCTTGCCGATTGTACCATTGGCGGTCCTGGAACCAATTTTGTCAATTCGGAATTTGAGCCTTGGGCAGCTTTCAATCCAACGAATCCTTCCAATATCATTGCTGTTTGGCAACAAGATCGTTGGTCAAACGGGAGTGCTCATGGAATTGTTGCCGGTTTTTCATTGGATCGAGGACAGACCTGGGGAGAAACTCCGCTGCCATTTAGCGCCTGTGCCCCGAACGGTCTTCGATATGATCGTGCCGTAGATGGGTGGGTTTCCATTGGACCCGATGGGATTGCCTATGCATCCGGGTTGTCGTTCAATCAAAAGTCAAATGGCAATACCGCAGTTTCCGTGGTGACTTCCATGAACGGGGGAAGAACGTGGAATAATCTTCAGGTGATCAAAGCCGATAAGGGGTTTTCCATTTTTAATGATAAACCCGCCATCACTGCCGACCCGATCAAACCAGGCGTTGCTTACCTTGTTTGGGACCGGTTGGCTACGAGAACTGGTCCTACATGGTTTTCCAAAACTACCGATGGGGGAAAAACCTGGAGTACGCCCCGAATCATTTTTACACCAGGCGTCGGAAACCAAACGATTGGGAATCAGATTGTGATTAATCCTCGAACAGGCTTCCTCTATAATTTTTTCACCTGGATTATAACCTCTGGAACAAATCGGGGACGGAATATCTCTGTCCAGCGATCCATTAATGGGGGGAGAACCTGGTCGGTTGCAAAAATTATTGCAAAGCAGCATTCCGTTGCAGTAAGGGACCCAAACACCCAAGAACTAATCCGGGCAGGCACAATCATTCCTGAACCAGCTATTGATCCCTTTACCGGTCACCTTTATATTGTATGGCAAGATTCACGCTTTAGTGGTGGGAAATTTAATGAAATCGCATGCTCCCGGTCGACCAATGGAGGATTTACTTGGAGTTTGCCAATTCGAGTCAACCCATCTACGGGCAGCCCCACTTTTGTTCCCGCTATCCGTGTAAATGCTCAGGGTGTCGTTGGTGTAAGCTATTACGATTTTCGGGGATTAGGCTTACAAACCACCACTTTACCCACTAATTATTGGTTGCGTACTTCAACAGACGGTGGTAAAAGTTTTGGTGAAGAATTCCTGATTACGGGACCTTTCGATATGTTAACCGCCCCTAGAACCAACGGAGGTCGTGGTCTTGGAGACTACCAGGGTTTGATTGCCATAGGAGAAGCCTTCCATCCTGTTTTCGTCAAAGCCAATTCGGGGAATACCACAAATCGAACCGATGTATTTACAACTACAATTATTCCCTAGATGTCCCATTTAAACATTCACCTAAAACAATGGAATAAAACCCAATAAAACCACCAACTGTTGGTGGTTTTATTGTATTGACTCCGATGCCGTTCCTTATTTTTTGATTTAACAAACGAACCCTTTAAACAACAAGCAGTTTAAACAACAAGCAGTTTAAACCACCAGCTATTGTTTGCAAGGATCCGAAGTCTTTTATTGCCTGGATTTCTAATTTGTACTTGGAGTGTTACGACTTTATCCTCTGGACCCTTATTTTGATAGATTACAAAGTTTCCACGTAGTGGTAGATTGTCAAAACTATGCTCGAAAAATTTAGCATTACCTTTTACCTTAATCCGTAGTACAGCTGAACCGGAAAGAAACAAATTAAGTTCCTTGATGACAATTCGTTTGCCACTGGGAACGGTGAGATCCATTTGCTGCCGGGTCAAAATCGTATTTGCAGGAATTATAATACCTGCGCCACCAACAATACCAGAAATTTGCAATACGGATTCCCCCTTTACCTTTGATACACTGTATGTAAATGGAACAATTGCTGTTTAAGCTTTTAACAAAATCAATGGAAAAATCCGCTTTGTTTCTCTTCTATGCTTATGTGCAACAAGAAATGGGTTAATAAACCACTGAAGTTTGTTCCAAAGGACCAATAAATAAGAAGAGTAGATTTGTCTACTCCTCAAATGTATCTCTATATCTTCTATTGTAAAAGTACATAGTACCAACATTATTTACGACGAATGAGCAAGCGGTAATTTTTTGTATATGCAACAATCTTAGACCCCCTAAGAATGTAGCTATCTTTCACTTTCCAGGTGTGGGTATTTTTATTTGCCCTTCGAATACAAACGTAATTTCTTCTATCAGTAGAATAGATCTGTAAACCCTTTCGACAGCAACTTTGCAGGAATATCCCATCCTCATTTTGGGATACATTGGCGAACTGAACGTAATTAAAAACTCTTTTTCGAATGATAAATGTTGCGCCAGTAACAAATCGAATAAATCGATTTTCCCTGTTTGGAAGGCGAATGACTAGAAGATCCCTACTTTCAAGATAGGCATAATGGGAACATTTACCTATAATATCGATCCTTGGATTCCGGAATACTCGAATGGAATCGTGTAAGTAATAGGGAGCATAATAATCATCGTCGTCAAATTTTGCGATCAGAGGATATTTAGCTTTTTTAACAGCAAAGTTCAAACAATGACCTAGCGAAATTCTTTGAGGTAATTGAAAGATGGATATATTTTTGTATTTTCTCGCTGTTTTTCTATAAAAGTTAATATCCATGTCATCTTTATTTAAAATAATAATCAATTCTTTTCTTACCCCAACTTGCCTATGATAATTTGCAAATATATTGTTGATAAATTGCTTTCTATTAGTACATGTAATGATTGAAACGCTCATTTTACCTCACATCCTTTCGAACACAATCATCATCATATAAAGCCCTATATGATAGTAGGATATGATAGTGATAGATAAAAGGAACGGCACATGTCATTTCTCCAAAAATAAAATTCGAATGGAACCCTGTACCTTACATTGGGAGTGGTATAAATCCGCCCAATACCTTTTTCTTAAACTGGGCTATATTAATGTAAACTGATCAGTTTGTAGCTATGTAAGACCTGTTCTTAAATTGGTAACCCCCCCACAATTTGTTCCAATGCCCATTTGAGAGATGCTTTACATTGGTTTACCCCTCTTGGAAAACCGTATACACTCTTTCAAAAAGCCCTTCTTTTTAAAGATTATCACGTAGTTTGATCAATCGAATATAAAGAATATTAAATACAACGTTCGGGAGGGATTGATCTGTTTAAGACACTGGATGTTCGCAAACTTCCAAACCCCATCCTGATCATTGCGCCTCACCCTGATGATGATATTCTATCCTCTGGTGGACTTATCCAACGTGCACTGAAAGCAGGAAAAATGATATATGTCCTATATTTAACGACAGGCGATGGATACGATGGTGCTGTTCAAAATTTTCTTCATCTGCCGACCGTTTCGTCGTCATTTATTCGTCTCGGATTTCTCCGACATCAAGAAGCGATCAACGCTGAAAACCTCCTTGGGGTACCACGGAACCACCTTTTCTTTCTTTGTTTTCCAGACACAGCATGTTTAAAGATTGTTAAGAACTCTAATCCAAACAAGATTGTTCGGTCGCCGAAAACACACCTAACAACAGCAGCGTACCCGTTCGCTTACCAAACGAATGCACCTTATTCTAAGGCATCTGCATTTCGACTTATGCGGGAAGTCATTGAAAGGGTAAAACCCGGAACAATCATATTAAATCGTCCAGAAGACACGAACCCGGATCACCGAGCTGCCCGGAATCTTCTATTAGCAGCACTGCAACAAAGCAAGCTTCGGTCATTTTTGTTAAGTTATCTTATTCATTTCCCACATTGGGGCAGAAAGATTTTCCTTCCACCGTTACGTCTGCAAAAAGGGACAATATTTCAATTGAAACTAACCCATCAGGAATTCGCAAGAAAGCGTCGGGCTTTCGAACTTCATCAATCTGAATTTTTAGATCGATTCCGAGTGCACCCAATAGAGTTCTTTTGGTTAGGTGCAAATCGAATAACATAAATACGACCATTTGATCGCTAAGGTTTTCTTCTTACTTTATTAGACACCTTCTTTAACAAACCAAATAGGTTTGTTTTTTTATTTGTCTATCATGCTAAACTCCCGTTAGCTGAATAAATCGAGTTGATTCCTCCACACTCGATCTCTGTAACAAATGAAGATAACCACTCAACTAATTAACTAAATCCTACTGCTAAATTTCTGGATACAAAATTCCAAATGATACCAAACTAAGATAACTGAACGTATAAAAGGAGCTGGTGAGATTGAACAAACGAATGAATCTTCTTATGTTTAGCGGTGAATACGATAAAGCCATGGCTGGACTGATTCTAGCAAATACGGCTAGGGAGCTGGAAGTGGATGTAACGATGTTTTTTGCTTTTTGGGGATTGTTTCTACTCCGTGATCCAGAGAAAATGACGCTTGAGGATAAGACCATTTATGAGAAAATGATGACCCTGCTTACTCCCAAGGGGCCTGATCAACTTCCCCTATCCAAAATGAATTTCAGTGGATTAGGAAAAATGATGCTCCTAGAGATGATCGAAGATGATCAAGCTCCCCAACTGATTCACTTTCTAAAAGGGGCCATCAAAAAGAATGTTAAATTCTATGCTTGTAAATTATCGGTTGAAATTATGGGATTTAAAGAAGAAGAGTTTATCCCTGAAGTTGAAATTGTGGATGCCAAAACTTATCTGAAGGATGCCCTAGAAACAGATATGCAGCTATTCATCTAAGAATACTCAATTTTTTATTCTATCCGCTTATACAGAACTGGTACTAGCTAACATCATTATGAATTGGCCTTGTCTCAATTGTGACAATTTCCCATTGGGCTGAACTTCATTTGGGCTACCTGCATAACCTAGGTTGAACGGTTCAAGGAGGAAATGCCATGTCATGGATGGAAAAGATTAGAACCTCTTGTCTTTTCGGACAGACCGAGGACTACTTTCAACCCTATCGAAACGATACCATTGGTATTCATCATTATTTTCAATCACCTTATGGGAGAAAAAAAATCATCTATGCCGATTGGACAGCAAGCGGCCGCTTATATCGACCCATTGAAAGGAAAATAGCGGAGGACTTCGGCCCCTATGTTGCTAATACCCATACTGAATCGAATGTGACCGGTACCACAATGACCCAAGCCTATCACCATGCTGGGCAAATTATCAAAAAGCACGTACATGCAGCACCTACCGATGCCCTCATCCTTACTGGCTCTGGAATGACCGCTGCTGTCAATAAACTGCAGCGAATTCTCGGACTGCGCCTACCTGAAGCTTATAAGGACGAGCTAAAATTACCTGAGGAAGACCGCCCAATCATTTTTATCACACATATGGAGCACCACTCCAACCAGCTATCTTGGATGGAGACAGTGGGTGATGTCGTCATCCTAGAACCGAAAGCAGATGGCTGTATTGATCCCAAACAGCTGAAGTACCTGCTTGAACAAAATAGGCATCGCAAACACAAAATTGGTTCATTCACTGCCTGTTCCAATGTGACCGGCATCCAGCCTCCTTACTACCAATTAGCACGGCTCATGCATCAGTATGGGGGAACCTGTTTTGTTGATTTTTCCGCATCTGCCCCCTATGTCAAGATCGATATGCATCCAAGGTCGCCCTTAGAGAAGCTTGACGGCATCTTCTTTTCTCCTCATAAGTTTTTGGGTGGGCCTGGAAGCAGTGGGGTTCTTCTCTTTGATTCAAAGTTGTATAAAAACCACATTCCCGATCATCCGGGGGGAGGAACCGTCAATTGGACCGATCCTTGGGGCGGGCGGCACTATTTCTCGGATCTAGAAATTCGTGAAGACGGCGGTACTCCTGGCTTTCTACAGGGGATTCGAGCAGCGCTATGTATTAAATTAAAAGAAAAAATGGGCGTTCACTCCATGCTAAGGAGGGAAAAAGTATTACTTGAACGGTTGTTAACCGGTATGCGCAAAATACCCAGGCTCCACATCCTACAGGGCGACTGTATAGATCGTTTGGGGATCGTTTCCTTCCTTATCGAGGGCATCCACTACCAACTCGTTGTGAAATTACTAAATGATCGCTTTGGAATTCAAGTGAGAGGCGGCTGCTCCTGCGCTGGAACCTATGGTCACTATTTATTTCATCTAGATCAGAAAACATCAACCGAAATTATGAAGCAAATTGATCATAATGATCTATCACATAAACCAGGCTGGGTTCGACTTTCGATCCATCCAATAATGACCGACGAAGAGGTTAACTTCATTCTTAAAGCCCTTAATCGCATTGTTGAGCAGCATGAAGAATGGACGAAGGATTACCGATATGACCCAGGGAAAAATGATTTCGATCAACTGAAAAATACCTATCCCATTAGTCTTACCCAATTATTTTCCCTCTAAGTTAAACAACCGTAACCGGTAAGCATTCATAGCTGTCTCCCCTAGATGCTGCAGCAGCTTATTATTTGCATAGGCTCCAACAATCGCCCCAATACCCGGTACCAACTGCAGCATTTTCGTTAGATCAATGTAATCCCTATACTCCTGCTGAAGCTTTTGCCAATCTACTGCTTGCAGCTCATCCTTATGGGCATCCCACTGTTCCATGGTATGTAGGAGATCTCGCTGATGCTCGTCACTTGAAAAGGCCAATTGAAATACATGAAGGATAAATAACCGTTCTTCATACTGTTTCACATCAAAACCATAGATAGAGGCTACTTCAAAGAGAAATTTCATTTTTATGGTGAGTAGCAGAGGAAAGTCAGCGAGACCAATTAGCAATCCTGCTGCCCCTGTACTCGCCCCTTCTATGATGGCTGTGCGTGTATACACTTCCAATGTTCTTGCCACTTGGTGTTCCCGTTCCTCTAAGGTTAACTGCCCTACATCCTTTGCTTTTGTTGTATATTCCGAACCAAATAATGTCACTTGAACAAGTTTGCGAATACTCTCGGTGATGAAGTGATGGACCTGAACTGGGATTAAGCTATTGATCTTGGTTTGAGCCTTTTTTGATAGACGTTGAAACAGATTAGAACGCTGATTAACCTTTCGTTTCCACGCCACGACTTCGTATAAAGCCTTTTGTTCATAGGGAGTCATTACTACCTCCTGAATCTATTTGATTAAATGAATCAACTGAATGAGTGAAGTTGATCACTGCCACATCGGAGAATTTTATCATATAATGTAATCAAATGAAAAATCGAGGGAAACGTAATGTTTAAATTAGGTGCATCAGTGATTCTTTGTTTTACGTTCCTGTCCATTGAAAACCAATTGGTTATGCTTTTGCGTGGGTATCATCACAATTTAGTATTTAGTAGTTTTCATAGTTTGTTCGCGGTTTTGGTGATCAACTACTTTCTAGCATTTAGTATTTTGCATTCCATAGAGACTGCTCTTCCCGATTTGTTCGGATCAGCTGATCGAGACGAAGATTTCTAACCAAATTATAGTGCCTAAGGACCGGGAACAACAAGCTTGTTCCTTTTTTTTATAACCAAAAAGACGCCTCCACATAAGTGGAAACGTCTAAAGTCTTTAAGCTTCAGGGCTGTTGATGACCATTTTATTCACTGCACTAAATAGTGCTTTTACCGAACTTGTCATAATATCTACATCGATCCCGCATCCCCAATACACGGTTCCATCCTCAGCCGTAATCCCAATATAGGCGACAGCCTGTGATTTCGACCCAATCTCAAGAGCATGCTCACTGTATACTAAATTAGAGAATGTAATGCCTAGATTATTCTGAATTCCGTTGCTAATCGCATCCAATCGCCCATCTCCTGTACCCACGAATTCTTGGGTCTCTTCCTTCACTCGAATGGAGACAGCTGTTTCAAAATCCTCTTGTTTCGCAGAACTAAAACTCACAAACTCTATCGGAGCCTTAACATTAACATATTCCTCTCGGAAAATGGCATAGATTTCATCCGGCATAAGCTCCTTGTGCAGACGATCCGATACGTTTTTCACACAATAACCGAAGTGCTCACGCATTTTCTGTGGTAGATCAAGCCCATACTTCTGCTCAAGAATGTAGGCAATTCCGCCTTTACCAGACTGGCTGTTAATACGGATAATATCTCCCTCATACTCTCTACCAATATCCTTTGGATCAATAGGAAGATAAGGTACGGTCCAATATTGACGTTCTTCCTCTTCACGCCATTTGATCCCCTTCGCAATCGCATCTTGGTGTGACCCAGAGAAGGCGGTAAAGACAAGTTCACCAGCATAAGGATGTCTCTGACTAACCTTCATTCTTGTTAGGCGTTCATAATCAGCAGCAATCTCTTGGAGATTTTCAAAATGAAGCTGTGGATTTACACCATGTGAAAACATATTGAGAGCAAGTGTGACAATGTCAACATTCCCTGTTCTTTCCCCATTTCCAAACAATGTTCCTTCCACTCTGTCAGCTCCAGCCAGCATTCCTAGTTCTGCATCCGCAACACCTGTTCCTCTATCATTATGAGGATGAAGGGAAATAATCACATTTTCGCGGTAGTTCAAATGATCATTCATATATTCAACTTGGCTAGCGTAGACGTGAGGTAAGGAAAGTGACACGGTAGCTGGAAGATTAATAATCACCTTGTTGTCTGCTGTTGGCTGCCAAACATCGAGTACTCGATTACTGATTTCAAGTGCGAACTCAATTTCCGTACCCGTGAAGCTCTCTGGTGAATATTGGAATTGGAAGTTCCCTTCAGTTTCTTCTGCATATTTCTTTAAAAGCTTGGCGCCTGTGATGGCAATATCGATAATCTCTTCTTTTGATTTTCTAAATACCTGCTCCCTTTGAGAAACAGAGGTTGAGTTGTATAGATGAACCACAGCCTTCTTCGCACCTCTTAATGCTTCGAAGGTTTTTTCAATAATATGCTCTCTCGACTGTGTTAACACTTGAATGGTTACATCGTCTGGGATCAAATTCTGTTCAATCAATGTGCGTAGGAATTCAAATTCTGTTTCCGATGCTGCAGGAAATCCCACTTCAATTTCCTTAAATCCAATTTTCAAAAGTAGCTGGAAATATTCCAACTTCTCTTCTAAGCTCATAGGAATGATCAATGCCTGATTTCCATCGCGAAGATCCACGCTGCACCATATTGGAGCTTTAGTGATATATTCCTTTTCTGTCCATTTCATACTTTTCACTGGAGGCATAAAGTAACTTCTGGAATATTTGTCATAGTTTTTCATAGCCACACTCACCCTTTTTATTTTAATGTATGGAAAAATAAAAAAGCCTTTCATCTCTAAATATAGAGACGAAAGACTGTTTACATCTTACGCGGTACCACTCTAGTTCATAACCAATCACGGTATGCACTCCAACAGATACGGGTTAAAATAACCTTATATCCTCCTAAGCTAACGGTTAGGATCCGGCGTCACCTACTACCTAAATTTCAGTGAGCTACTCCAAGGCGAGTTCGGATAGTATTCGCGGCTGTTTCGCACCACCCAACAGCTCTCTGATCGCTTCTAAAATCCTACTATTCCTTTTCAAAGTATTTTACTATTTTAAGTATTCTAGCGCACTATTTGAAATTTGTCAAACAGTAATCTGATAATTGAATGAACACATAATAAATCGGCTTATCCTAATGATAATACAAAAGAGGAGGTGTAACACAACCATGGACAGGTCTAGACGTGTCGGCGTCAATTTTATATTTAAAATCAGCTACTTTCCTCTTATACTTTATTTATTTCCAAAACATTTCCCTTTAGGTATCTTCTATTCATCCTGGGTTGTCCCGTTCCTACTTAGTGTAGTTTTCATAGGCATTGGACTTGCAGCGGATGAAATCATTCTTCCTTTGTTTGGACTCGTATCCTCTACTATTCAAGGTGGACTATTTATGATCACGTTCACCTGGTTAAGTCAATTCCTCTTTATTGGCTCCCGAATTCCACTTCTAGGTGCGTTGGTGATTGGACTCTTCCTAGGTATTGGAGAATTTTTTATGCATCAGAGAATACTTTCGTGGCAAAGGGCGGATTAGTGCCCCTTCCTCCATCTCCAGCTATTTTTGTAAAATGAAACTTCAACGATCTCTCTTGCATGCAGCGAACGAAGGTATCCTAAAACAGCCGTTTGGTAAAGGACATAGGATGTCATATTATCAATAACAATCCCGTGAAGTTCAGCTAAGCCAGCCACTACTTGGTCGGTTGTTAAGCCATTGTCCTCCCATTCAATCAGGTGTTGTACCCTTTTCAAATTATCGAGATGCCATTCCTTATTGAATCGAAGGGTCTCTTGTACCTTTTCTCTACTCTCCATCTCCCCATGCCCAGGAACGTAGAACTCACTATCACTATTTAATAATCGGTCTAATGATTCCAGCGTAAGGTCTGCATCAACGAGGAATGGGATTTTATGTTTCTTAACAATCTCCCGGCCAAAGTAACAGTCCCCAGCAAAACAAACCCCGTTCACATGAATAGAAATTTGTTGATGGGCATGTCCGGGTACAAATGAAATATTAAATGGCCATTCGTCAATCGAGAAATCCCCATTAATTATATGATCTATCTTGGAACGTTCAGCCTTCAGAAACTTACCTTGTAGTTCCTTGGGGGGATTGGCTCCTGAGAACAGACAAATCCCTTCTAATTCTGGATTTTGAATGAATGCCTCCTCCATTGTAGGAGCCCACACCTGCGCGTCAGGATACCTCTTTAATAACAAGTGGTTCCCACCAAAATGATCGGCATGTGAATGGGTATTTATGATATGTAAAAGTGTAGAATTCCACGATTGGATCAACTTATCGATTTTACTTCCCGCTGCTTTATCCAGCCCAGTGTCAATAACAATAACACCCTTTTCCCCTTTAAGAACACCTATATTTACTGCCGCCTTAAAATAATAAATATGATCTTTGATTGGAATAAGCTCCATTTTCTTTCCCCTTGTTATGTGGATATTTAAACCATTTTACAAAATTATAACTTTTTTTATCCAAACTTCCTATAACTATTGATCTGAATCGATAATAGCTGGATTGATTAAATGGTTAAAAAGGGCCTCTCGGGATTTTATTTTCTATTTCCCCCAAGAAGCCCTCTATCAAAAATCTATGCTATTTTTTTATACTTTTCAAATAAGCCTTGAACACCTTCATCCGGTTTAGGTGTCAGTAAGCTGACTCCTACAATCGCGATCAGGTTGGCAGCAAAGCCTGGAATCATCTCATAAATATCTTTAAGTGCTGGAAACTGAGTCCAGACAATCACGGTTATGGCTCCTGCGAGCATTCCTGCTAAGGCTCCCCATTTGGTCATACGATTCCAATAAAGACTTACTAGGATGATCGGACCGAAGGAAGCGCCAAAACCTGCCCAAGCATAGCCGACTAGGGAAAGAATCGTGCCATTTTTGCTCCAAGCCAAAGAAAGGGCAAGGATTGCAACAAGGAGAACAGAAAGACGCCCTATGAACACAAGCTCTTTATCCGTTGCCGAACGTCGGAAGAATGTTTTGTACATGTCTTCGGTTAATGAACTTGAAGTCACCAACAACTGAGAAGAAATCGTACTCATAATCGCAGCCAGGATCGCTGCTAATAGGAATCCCGTCATGATCGGATGGAAAAGAATTTCACTCAATTGGATAAAAACCGTTTCAGGATCGTCTAGTTTAATCCCTTGCTGGTGATAGTATGCAATACCAACAAAACCGGTAAACATGGCACCGACTACAGAGAAGATCATCCAAT
>DATFAS010000172.1:0-38823 GCA_035254305.1 Bacillota bacterium | reverse complement strand
TGGCGAGTAGGATCATTATAGAAATGGGAAAGTGGGGGGTATCATGAATTGGTCTGTAAGTAAAAAGCTATTAGGGGGTTTTTTGGCAGTTTTATTTATTTTAGCGCTTACAATTGGAATTAGCTATTTTGAAGTATCCTCTGTAGACCGTACATATAGCAGTTTAATTGATGACCGAGCAAGAAAAGTGATTACTATTAAGGATTTACAAATAGCTGTAAAACAGGAACAAATCGCTATGCGTGGGTATTTAGTTATTGGGGATGACACATCTTTCCAAGGTTTCACTAAAGCACATAGTCAATACCAAGTGATCTATAAGGATTTATTAGAAAAAGTCCATATTCCCGAGGTGATAGAATTATTAAAAGGAGCCAAGCAAGTAGAGGATGAATACTATCAAATGGCTTATCAAGTCTTTGAGCTTAAGAAACAGAATAATACTGATGAATATACCAAGTTGATGGCAACGCAGGGTCGTGATGTCATTAATCGGTTCGATCAAAAAATGGATGAACTCAGTCAATTTCAAATGAAACTATTAGATCAAGGAAATGACGATACATCTGCTAAGGTTGTTGCTATTAAAACATGGGTCTTAGTACTAGGGATTATTGCTGTTTTCATTGGTCTTATTATTGCTATTTTCATTGGTCGCCTGATTTCCAAACCTGTTCAGGAAATATCCAATGCTGCTAAGAAAATTGCAGAAGGGGATTTAACAGTAGATAGAATTCAAGTGAAAAATCAGGATGAAATCGGTGAATTAGGAAATTCATTTAATCAGATGGCTAGTAATCTTCGCCTACTTCTTCAGGAAATTCGGTGTAATGCTGAACAAATTGCTGCTTCTTCTGAAGAGCTGACTGCAAGTGCAGAGGAAACGAATAAAGCGACAGAGCAAATTGCCACTACGATGCAGGAAATTGCAGCTAGTACTGAAAAAGAAGTGAAACGATCGGAAGAAACGGCACAAACTGTTAGTGAAATGTCAATAGGTGTTCAACAGATTGCACACAATGCACAAATGGTTTCAAGTACAGCTATAGAAGCAGCTGAAAAGGCTACAGAAGGAGGACAGGCTATTGAAACAGCAGTTCAACAGATGAATTCGATTAATCAAACGGTAACGGGGTTAGCTGTTGTAGTGAAAGGATTAGGTGAACGATCAAAAGCCATCGGGAATATTATTGAGGTAATCACGGGTATAGCTGCACAGACTAACCTGCTGGCTTTGAATGCAGCGATCGAGGCTGCCCGTGCGGGAGAGCATGGCCGTGGATTTGCGGTAGTGGCCGACGAGGTCCGTAAGCTTGCAGAACAATCTGCACAGTCAGCGCAGCAGATTGCTCAATTAATCGCATCGATTCAAGAGGAAACAAATAAGGCTGTGGAGTCGATGGAGGTGGCAACGGAAGAAGTACAGGCAGGTATTGGAGTGGTTAACACAGCTGGAGGGTCATTCGTGCAAATTCAGAATGCTGTTAATAATGTGACTACTCAAATCCAAGAGGTTTCTTCTGCTGTGCAACAAATGGCTGCTGGTACAGAGCAAATGGTTCTATCCATGAAATTAATTACGGAGACTTCAGGATCTGTGTCATTGGGTGCACAGGAGGTCTCTACAGCAACAGAAGAGCAATTGGCAACAATGGAGGAGATCACATCCTCCGCTGAAGCTTTATCTGCAATGGCTCAGCAATTTCAATTACTAATAGGAAAATTTAAAGTTTAGTAGCGTTCACTATTTAAGATAAAAGGGCTCAGTACGAAGGTGCTGAGCCCTTTATCATGCCAAGAAAGGGTAAGAGAAAGAGACATCTATAGTGAATCTCTATATAATGATGGATAGAACTGGGGAGGGGGAGGCCATAGGATGCTGAATCGACTAATCCATCGTTTAGAGGAAGTTTATCCCGAATTTGTTTCATTCCGTCGAGACCTGCATATGTATCCTGAATTATCGTTTCATGAGGAGAATACACCAAGGAAGATTGCGGATTATTTAACGAAGCTAGGATTAGAGGTACGTACAGGTGTGGGTGGCCGGGGAGTCGTTGGATATCTACGTGGAGGAAAGCCTGGGAGAACGGTGGCTTTAAGAGCTGATTTCGACGCACTGCCTATTCAAGATGAAAAAGATGTGGATTATAAATCTCGAATCCCTGGTGTCATGCATGCGTGTGGCCACGACATCCACACTGCCGCATTACTAAGCGTGGCTAAAGTATTAAGTGAAGTAAGGGAGCAAATTGCTGGTACGGTTGTTTTTATCCATCAATTTGCTGAAGAATTAGCGCCTGGTGGCGCCAAGGCCATGATTGAAGATGGATGCTTAGAAGGCGTAGATGTCATCTATGGTGCACATGTCTGGTCAACAGAGCCGGTTGGAACCGTAGGATTTTGTGAAGGATATATGATGGCAGCACCAGATGCTTTCGATATTGAAGTGATCGGTAAGGGAGGGCATGGTGCAACGCCACACTTAACTGTCGATTCGCTAGTAGTTGGGAGCCAATTAGTTCTTAATCTACAGCAAATCGTAAGTCGGAGAATAGATCCTCTTAAACCAGCCGTGGTTACGATTGGGTCGTTTACTAGCGGTCAGGCCTTTAATGTAATCCCCAATACCGCTAAGCTGGTTGGAACGGTACGCACATTCGATGATCAGGTGAGAAGTATGATTGAGGAATCCATTGGCCAGATTGCTAAACATACATGTGAGATGGCTGGTGCGACATGCAGCTATGAATATAAGCGAGGTTACCCTGCCTTGTGGAATCATCCGGAAGAAACAAGGCGAGTGGCGGAGCTTGCTAAGCAACTGATTGGTGATGAAAATGTAACAAAGCTTGCGCCAGTTATGGGTGGGGAGGATTTTTCGTATTATCTACAAAAGGTTCCTGGTACGTTTTTCTTTGTAGGTGGGGGTAATCCGACAACAAATGCTATTTATCCGCATCATCACCCAAAGTTTGATGTAGATGAGCATTCACTTACAATTACAGGGAAGGTTTTTATGGCGGTAGTGCTGGATTTCCTGACATAAAACAAGGGGATGGTGTCTAACCATCCCCTTGTTGCATTTATGGTGTTACAAACTCCTGTGAATAATCCAACTGATAAACCCCGACACCAAGGGTAGTGAATGATTCATTTAATATATTCTTGCGATGCCCGAGTGAGTTCATCCAACCTTCATAAGCTTCAATGGCATCCGAATATCCCTCAGCAATATTTTCCCCTGCAGCCGTATACGTAATTCCAGCCTGTTCCATACGCTCGAATGGATTTAACCCGGTTGTGGCTGATACATGATCGAAGTAGTGATGAACACTCATATCCTGACTATGGCTTCTCCCCACAACTGCCGCATCGGAATTCCAAGTCAAAGGTTCTAGATTGTTTCGTAGACGAGCAATGTTGGTCAAATCGAGGATTTGTTGTTCGTTTCCACGTGCTACTTGTTCTTGCTCATCTGAGGTGAGTGTTGGGGAAGTAAGATCGGGAGATTGCCCATAATAGGTTTCATGCATAGAATAGGATTTGCTTTTTAATAATAAATCCTTCGTGATAAAGCGGATGGCTGTGACTTTATTTTGGTTGTGTTTATCTAAGTAAATAATTACGGGCATGTCACCAACTAGATAGAGGGGACGCTGCTCCTGCGTATTATCTAATTGGAAATTAGCTTCATCATAGGTGAATGAAATCGAAGATTGATAGTCCAATTTCTGATTCACCGTATCTTGGTCTGTCCCAACTTGGATTTCTTTATAGCTCCAGGAAGGTGCATTGGAATAGAGATCGACAACCATGTCGTCTTTAATTCCTACTTGTACATAATGATTGAGATCCTGATTATAGATCCACCACTCATAGCCGCCGTATGCACTAATATCCTTGCGTCCCGGCTCTCCAGCAATTTTTTTTACAACACTGGCGGTTTGACCGATTGAAATTCCATAGATTCCATCTGGATTTACCTTTTCAGGGTGCGGGAAGCTAGCTGGCTTTACCCCTACCCATATGGAACGGCTAGCTTGATCCCAACCAACTTCTTCATTAAGTTGTTCACTTAAATAACGTAAGGGAACATAGGTAGACCACTCGTAGGAAAAGCCCTTTGGAACTTGAGTAAAACCGTTATAGAAATATCCTGAATCACTAGACGGAGCCTCGGGTACACCATTGAAATAGAATGTATAGGGTGAAATCGTCACTTGAATCATGGAATTCCCTGATGATGGAGCCGTATTCATGATTGGTTGGTCTTTTGTTCTTGAAAAGGAAGAGGGTTTATGACCTATCCAAATAGAGTCTGTCATGGAATCCCATCCGACCTCTTGATTTAAGTGTTCACTGAAATATCGAAGGGGGACATAGGTTGTTCCCTGGTAGATGATCGCTTTAGGAATGGAGGCCACCCCATTATAGAAGTAACCAGGAATGCTATCTGATTGTTCTACTTCCCCATTGAAGTAAAAATGGACAGGTTCCATAGATACTTGGATATTCTGCGTAACACTTTCTGCTGCTCCCACTCCTCCAAACAGAAAGACCAAAGAAAGCATGCAGGTTAACCATATTCCTTTTTTCAAGTTCTTACTCTCCTTTGTTCACATGTTTTTGTTTAATAGTTTACCACTTTTTTGTATTGAAGCTATATAGGTCTATGGCAGCCTTCAGTGGGCCTAGCTTTTCAATATAGAAAGTTTACTTAAGGGAACAAGGGAAAAATAGCAGTTAAAATCTTGGTTTTTCCTCTCCAACATCAGGGGGTTCCCTGAATTACAGGAGTTTTTTTAGAAAGTAGAATGATGATATAGACAAAAACCTTAGAAAGAGTCGAAAGGGTGGATGTATGATGTCGTCAGCATTAAAGAAATGGGATCCGGAAGAGCCACAGTTTTGGGCTTCAGAAGGTAAGCGGATTGCCAATCGCAATCTTTGGATTTCGATTCCAGCACTTTTACTAGCTTTTGTTGTTTGGCAGCTTTGGTCAGTTACCGCTGTTAACCTGAACAATGTCGGGTTTCACTTTTCAACTGATCAACTATTTACTTTAGCCGCATTACCAGGGTTAACGGGTGCAACTCTTCGTATTTTTTATTCCTTTGTCGTTCCTATCTTTGGAGGACGAAATTGGACAGTAATTAGTACCGCGACTCTATTGATTCCAGCTATTGGAATTGGATATGCCGTACAGGATCCGACTACATCCTTTACTACCATGGCTTTTCTTGCAGCCCTATGTGGTTTTGGAGCAGGGAACTTTGCGTCTTCCATGTCTAATATTAGCTTTTTCTTTCCTAAGCATATGAAAGGAACAGCATTAGGCTTAAACGCAGGATTAGGAAACCTTGGAGTATCTGTTGTACAATTTTTTATTCCAATTGTTATTACTATGGGACTTTTCGGTGTTGTTGGTGGAGATGCTCAAACCTTTGTTAAAGGGGATGTAACGAAGCAGGTTTGGCTGCAGAATGCTGGATTTGTTTGGGTGATTCCAATCGTTTTAACGATTATCGCTGCTATGTTTGGTATGAATAATCTAGCAACAGCAAAAGCTTCTGTTTCAGAGCAGTTTGTTATTTTTAAGCGTAAGCATATGTGGGTGATGTCATGGCTTTATACCATGTGCTTTGGCTCTTTCATTGGATATAGTGCTGCTTTCCCACTACTAATTAAGGGTCAATTCCCTGATATTAATCCTTTGCAATATGCTTTCCTTGGCCCATTCGTAGGTGCAGTTGTTCGTCCGGTTGGTGGATGGTTGGCCGATAAGCTTGGTGGAGCACGTGTTACTCATTGGGATATTGTAGTGATGATTGCTGCAACATTAGGGGTTGTTTATTTCGGGAATGCTCATCAGTTTGGTGGTTTCTTCGTTATGTTCTTGATTCTATTCGTAACAACAGGTATAGCGAACGGTTCTACATTCAGAATGATTCCAAATATCTTCAAAAATCCTAAAGAGGCTGCTCCGGTTCTAGGATTTACATCGGCTATTGCCGCTTATGGTGCATTCTTTATTCCGAAATCCTTTGGTTGGTCGATTGCAGGAACAGGTTCTCCTAATACAGCGCTCTATGCTTTCATTGCTTATTATGTGATTAGCTTGGTTCTTAATTGGTATTATTACACTCGTAAAAATGCAGAGATTAAATGCTAAATCTTAGTGGAAAAGCAATCGTAAAGGGGGAAAGGAAATAATGGCTGGAATAAAAGGTTTCATGAAAAGTGGTCATCCTGCAACGTTATTGTCCTCATTTCTTTATTTTGATATCAGCTTCATGATTTGGGTTATGCTGGGTGCGACTTCTACATTCATTGTTAGCGACTTTAACTTAACTCCTGCGCAAAAAGGAATGATGGTGGGGATTCCTATTCTTGGGGGCGCACTCCTAAGGATTCCAATGGGTCTTCTTGCAGATAAATATGGTGGTAAAAAAGTCGGGATTGCCGGTATGTTGGTTACCATGATTCCGTTACTATGGGGTTGGTTTTTCGGAAATAGCTTAAGTGAAGTGCAAGCCTTCGGCTTCTTACTTGGTGTAGCAGGAGGGAGCTTTGCGGTGGCCCTGCCGTTAGCAAGTAGATGGTATCCACCGGAGCATCAGGGACTTGCGATGGGGATTGCGGGTGCAGGGAATAGTGGAACGGTCTTTGCTTCTCTATTTGCTCCACGGTTAGCTCAAGTCTACGGTTGGCACACTGTATTTGGTTTGACTCTGGTTCCTTTACTAGTAGCTCTTACGGTTTTTGTGATATTTGCAAAGGAAAGTCCAAATAGACCGAAGCCACAAACGGTAGGATCTTATCTATCCATTATTAAACTTAAAGAAACCTGGTTGTTTAGCTTTTTCTATAGTTTAAGCTTTGGTGGTTTTTCTGGATTAACGAGCTATCTTGCGATCTTCTTCGTAGATCAGTATGGAGTTAGTAAGATTACAGCTGGAGATTTCGTTACGGTAGTGGTCTTTGCAGGTAGCTTTGTTCGACCCATTGGGGGGTATATTTCAGATCGGATTGGCGGAGAGGATTTTCTTGTGAAGCTATATGGAGCTGCAACGATTGTTCTTGTTGTGGTGGGAATGCTACCGTCTGTCTATGTGGTATTAACTCTTCTATTTGTTACATTAATGATTTTTGGTTTTGCCAATGGAGCATTATTTCAGGTTATTCCAGTACGTTTTCCAAAAGAAGTGGGGATTTTCACAGGGTTCGTTGGTGCAGCAGGTGGTTTAGGAGGATTCTTCTTACCTAATATTCTTGGTACCTTCAAGAGTATTACCAACTCTTATTCTTATGGTTTTTGGTGGTTCGCAGCAACGTATCTTGCCGCTATGTTCATTCTAATCGCATTGAAGAAGTCCTGGCAGAAGTCGCAGTTTAAGGAATTAGAAATCCCTTCAAATATGGCTGCTCAATCGGTGAATAAATCTTAGGAAGAATCAGGGAAATGATAGGGGGCTCCTAAGGGAGTTCCCTGATTTAAAATGAGAATGTCTAGATCTATACTGAATTTAACAAAAAGTGAATGAATTTCATTCTTCCGAAAGGAGAAAATCATGAAGAAGAAGGCGGCACCATTAACGAAAAGATTACGTTTCTTTCAGCCGAAAGAACAATACTCCGATGGGTGGAGTGAGCTAACCTCACAGGACCGAGAATGGGAGAAGGTATACCGCCAGCGCTGGCAGCATGACAAGGTAGTCCGTACGACACATGGGGTGAACTGTACAGGATCTTGTAGTTGGAAGGTATTTGTGAAGGATGGCATCATTACCTGGGAGAATCAACAAACAGATTACCCAAGCACAGGACCTGATATGCCAGAATTTGAGCCTCGGGGATGTCCGCGGGGGGCTAGTTTTTCTTGGTATGTATACAGTCCTTTACGTGTTCGATATCCGTATATTAGAGGGAAATTGCTTCGATTTTATCGTGAAGCCTTAGCCAAAACGAATGACCCGGTTTTAGCATGGAAAAGTGTTGTAGAAGACCCTGTTAAGTCTAGGGAATATAAGGCTGCCAGAGGAAAAGGTGGGTTTGTCCGTTCTTCCTGGGAAGAGATTAATCAAATCATATCTGCATCCATGATTTATATTCTCCAGAAGTATGGTCCGGATCGAATTGCTGGCTTTACACCAATTCCTGCTATGTCAATGGTCAGCTATGCTTCGGGGGCTCGTTTCCTTAGCATGGTCGGCTCGCCCATGCTAAGCTTCTATGATTGGTATGCAGATCTTCCACCAGCTTCTCCACAAATCTGGGGAGAACAGACCGATGTTCCTGAGAGTAGTGACTGGTATAACGCTGGTTATATTATGATGTGGGGATCGAATGTCCCTATGACTCGGACACCGGATGCCCATTTTATGACGGAGGTTCGTTATAAAGGAACGAAGGTTGTTTCTGTCAGTCCGGATTACGCAGAGAACGTAAAATTCGCAGATGACTGGTTACCTGTAAATCCAGGGCAGGATGGTGCACTTGCACAAGCGATGACCCATGTTATCTTGAAGGAGTTTTATGTAGACCAGGAAACGGAGTATTTCACTAATTATGCCAAACGCTATTCTGATTTGCCATATCTCATTACCTTAAAGAAAAAAGGGGATCAATATATTTCGGACCGGTTTCTTCTTGCAAGTGATTTAGGGCTTGAGTTAAATGAAGCGGAATGGAAGCCCGTTGTGTTCAATCAAGAAACAAAGAAAATGGTAGTACCAAATGGTAGTATTGGTCATCGTTGGGGAGATAAAGGAAAGTGGAATCTCATTCAGCAGGATGAACAAGGTGAGTCAATCAATCCAACGCTAACATTACTCGGTAATGAAGATGATGTCGCTATGGTAGAGTTTCCTTATTTCGATGAGAATGAGCGAAGTGTTCTTCAACGTTCCGTCCCTGTGAAAAGGCTTGAACGGGATGGAGAGGAGCTCTACGTAACAACAGTATTTGACCTTATGCTTGCTCACTATGGTGTATCCCGTGGATTACCAGGTAATTATCCGAAGAATTACGAGGATAAGATTCCTTACACCCCTGCTTGGCAGGAGCAATATTCAGGTGTGGAAGCGGCTAAAGTGATTAAAATTGCTCGTGAATTTGCTCAGAATGCTGTAGATACAAAGGGACGATCCATGATTATCATGGGTGCTGGTATTAATCACTGGTTTAATGGGGACACGATCTATCGATCAATCCTAAATTTAGTGCTTCTCACAGGATCTCAAGGGGTCAATGGAGGAGGTTGGGCGCACTATGTTGGCCAAGAGAAATGCCGGGTACCTGAAGGATGGGGGACGATTGCCTTCGGCCGTGATTGGTCGATGCCACCTCGTCTGCAGAATGCGACTTCCTTCTATTATTTTGCGACTAACCAATGGCGCTTTGAAGAGCTACCAACTGAAGAACTAATTTCAGCGACAGTGGATAAGCCGAGATATAAACATTCAGCAGATTATAATGTATTAGCTGCTAGACTTGGATGGCTTCCTTCCTATCCGCAGTTTAATCGCAATTCACTAGATTTATATAATGATGCGGTTAAAGCAGGAGCAAAAGACAATGCAGATGTTATTTCTTATGCTGTAAAGGAATTAAAAGAAGGAAACATGGAGTTTGCTGTACAAGATCCTGATGATCCAGTGAATTTCCCACGTGCTTTATTTGTCTGGAGATCCAACTTGATTTCTAGCTCTGGTAAGGGACATGAATATTTCTTGAAGTACCTACTTGGTACTTCGAATGGGTTACTTTCTGAAGATGAAACATCCCTTCGACCAGAGGAAATCAAGTGGAGAGATCAAGCGAGTGAAGGGAAGCTCGATCTGTTGGTAAGCTTAGATTTCCGCATGGCGGGAAATGCTCTTCACTCTGATATTGTTTTACCAGCTGCTACCTGGTATGAGAAGAGTGATATTAACAGTACGGATATGCATCCATTTGTACATCCGTTGAATCCAGCGATTAATCCACCTTGGGAAGCAAAGTCAGATTGGGATATTTTTAAGAATCTTGCTCGTGATTTCTCTGATATGGCAAAAACCTATATGCCGAACCCACGCAAGGATCTTGTTGCTTCTCCACTTCAACATGACTCTCCAGACGAAATTAGTCAACCATTCGGAAGAGTTCGGGACTGGAAGAAGGGTGAGGTTGAGGCCATTCCAGGTAAGACCATGCCTAAGTTTACGATAGTGGAACGCGATTATACCAAAATATATGAGAAATTTATTAGTTTAGGACCATTGGCTGAGAAAAACCCAATTGGGGCACATGGGATTTCCTTCTCTGTCGCTGAGCAATATGAGGAACTGAAACGTCAAAATGGTATGATCACATCTCCTGGCTTTACGAACGGGCTGCCTAGTATTGAATCAGATCGTAAGGCTGCTGAAGCGATGCTTGCCTTGTCAAGTGCTACGAACGGGAAGGTAGCTATGAAGGCTTGGGATGCAGAGGAAAAGAAAACAGGATTAGTACTGAAGGATATTGCTGAGGAACGGGCAGGTGAACACTTTACATTCCAGGATATTACAGTTCAACCAAGGCCGGTTATCCCTACACCGATCTTTAGTGGATCTAATAAAGGGGATCGACGTTATTCACCATTCACCACTAATATCGAGAGATTGGTTCCATTCCGTACACTAACAGGTCGTCAACACTTCTATCTAGACCATGAAATTTTACTAGAGTATGGAGAAGGATTGCCTACCTATAAACCAACCCTGCCAAAATTCGTCTTTGCAGACAAGGATCACAAGCCTTCTCAAGATGAGAAGGAAATTATATTAAGATACTTGACCCCGCATGGGAAGTGGAATATTCACAGTACGTATCAAGACAATCTGATGATGTTAACACTCTTCCGTGGCGGACCAAATGTATGGATGAATGATAAGGATGCGGAGCAAGCAGGGATCAAGGATAACGAATGGGTAGAAGTTTATAACCGTAATGGAGTCGTAGCAGCGCGTGCGGTTGTCAGCCATAGAATGCAGCGGGGAAGCCTGTACATGTACCATGCACAGGATAAACATATCAATACTCCGGGAACAACGATTACGAAGGAACGAGGTGGGACTCATAATAGCCCTACAAGAATACATCTCAAACCCACCCAACTCGTAGGAGGATATGCTCAATTAAGCTATGGTTTTAATTACTATGGACCAATAGGTAACCAAAGAGATATCTATGTTTCTGTTCGCAAGATGAAGGAGGTGGCTTGGCTTGAAGATTAAAGCACAAGTTGCAATGGTTATGAATCTAGATAAATGTATAGGCTGCCACACATGTAGTGTGACATGCAAAAACACCTGGACGAATCGTCCGGGTGCTGAATACATTTGGTTCAATAATGTTGAGACCAAGCCAGGAGTTGGTTATCCCGTAGAATGGGAGAACCAGGAGAAACGAAGAGGTGGTTGGATTCTAAATAATGGGAAGCTTGAGCTTCGTTCGGGAAGTAAGTTAAGCAAGCTTGCTTTGGGTCGAATCTTCTATAATCCAGATCTTCCAACCATTGATGAATACTATGAGCCATGGACATACGACTATGAGAAATTAACGAATAGCGGAGAGAAGAAGCATCAGCCAGTGGCAAGACCGAAATCTCTCATCACTGGGGAGTATATGGATCTGCAATGGGGGCCTAACTGGGAAGATGACCTAGCGGGTGCACATGTGACAGGTAAAAGGGATATGAACTTGATCCAAATGGAAAAGTCGATCCAGCTTGAGTACGAGCAAGCATTCATGATGTATCTTCCACGAATTTGTGAACATTGCTTGAACCCTGGTTGTGTGGCTTCTTGTCCTTCTGGTGCCATGTACAAACGTGATGAGGATGGAATTGTACTAGTGGACCAGGAGGCTTGCAGGGGCTGGCGTTATTGTATGTCAGGTTGCCCTTATAAGAAGGTTTATTTCAACTGGGAAACACAAAAGGCAGAGAAATGTACCTTCTGCTTCCCTAGAATTGAAGCAGGTTTACCAACCGTTTGTTCGGAAACCTGTACAGGCCGAATCCGCTACATTGGAATTCTCTTATATGATGCGGATCGTGTGAAGGAAGTAGCTTCTACTCCAGATGAAAAAGAATTATATCAAGCACAGTTAGGTTTATTCCTAGATCCAAGTGACCCAGATGTCATAGAACAAGCAAGAAAAGATGGAATCTCAGATGATTGGCTAGAGGCGGCAAGAAAATCACCAATTTATAAACTAGCTATTAAGTATGGGATTGCTCTTCCCCTACATCCTGAATATCGGACCTTACCAATGGTATGGTATGTGCCTCCATTAAGTCCGATTATGAATGCGGTCGAGGGACAGGGAAGTACATTAGATGAAAATGACATTTTCCCAGCCATTGAACAGATGAGAATTCCAATTGAGTATTTAGCAAATCTGCTTACTGCAGGGGATACAGAGGTTATAACGAAGGTTCTGCATAAGATGGCTGCGATGAGACAGCATATGCGTACTGTGACACTTGGAAAAGAAGTGAATCAGCAGCAATTATTACGTTTAGGTTTAGACCAACAGACTATCGAAGAGATGTATCGATTGTTGGCTATTGCCAAATATGAAGATCGGTTTGTTATTCCTCCAGCTCATAAAGAAGAGTTCATGAATCTTTATGGAGAGCAAGGGTCTACAGGATATGCTTTTGCAAAGGATTGTAATTCTTGTGAAGTAGGAGGCTATCATGGGGATAACGCATTCTTCCATGTTATGGGAAGCAAACCACGAGAATAGCCGTTCTACCTTTTCTCTTGTCTCATTCTTGCTGCAGTATCCTGATCGAAAGTGGTTTATGTGGCGTGAATTAAGGGAAGAGGCTAGTGAGATTACACATTCCGAAATACAACGTTACTTGCTAGAGTTTATCCAGCGTATTTCGAATCAATCATTAGATGAATTAGCAGAAGAATATGTTCAGACATTCGATTTCAGTTCGAAGACGAATCTGTATATTACCTATTCTAGTTTGGGGGAAGAAAAAGAGAGAGGAACGATTCTGGTAGAGTTGAAGCAGATCTATCAGAATGCTGGTTTTGAAGTGAAAACAGATGAACTTTCCGATTATCTTCCTCTGGTTCTCGAATTTCTTTCCGTTGCACCAAATCAGCTAATTTCAGAAATGCTAACGAAGGCATATCCATCTATTTCAAAATTAGCTGAGGAATTGAAACAGATAGAAAGTGACTATGCCTTGCTGTTGGAAGCTTGTATATTAGCTGCAAAGCCTTATCTTGAAGGGAAGGGGGAGGGCGTGTGAACCAATTTCTATGGGTCATTTATCCCTATCTCATGCTTACCATTTTTGTATTGGGACATTTCTACCGGTATAACACCGATCAATTAGCTTGGACGGCTAAATCTAGTGAATTTCTGGAGAAGGACTTACTCAAGTTGGGTAGTATGCTTTTTCACATAGGAATTATCCTAGTATTTTTCGGTCATGTTGCGGGATTATTAGTTCCGAAAGTTGCTCTTGAACAAATAGGGGTTACTGAGCATCTGTATCATACAGGAGCAGTCTATGGTGGTGGTTTAGCAGGATTAATAACTTTAGCAGGAATTGCTCTTCTACTAGCAAGGAGGTTGAATGTAAAACGTGTTCGCCTAACAAGTAGTCCAAGTGATATCTTGATAGCTGTCCTCTTGCTTATTGTCATTGCGATGGGGGTATTTAATACACTTGGATATAACTTAATAATGGGTGGATTTGATTATCGGGAATCTGTTGCTCCGTGGTTCAGAGGATTACTATCCTTTAATCCAGATCCTTCATTAATGAAGGATGTACCTTTGTTCTTTCAATTACATGTTTTGTTATCTCTCACGATTTTTGGGGTTTGGCCCTTTACTCGGCTTGTTCATGTCTGGAGTGTGCCACTTGCGTATTTCCGCAGAAGTCATATTCTTTACCGTAGTCGAGATGCACAGAGGGCATTAAGTAAATAAAATAGTCCTAGATAAGAATAGTCATCTTGCTCGACACCGGGCAAGATGATTTTATATGTTCACATCTCTGCCATATTCAGCGTGTTTTATCAAGAATTCAGGGAATTCCCTGATAACAATGTCACCTATTTTTAAGGTAAACTTAGATTGACATACAGTAGGACCAAATGGATTTCAAGTTTGGGGGTATGCATGGATGGGAAGTTTGAAAGGGGATATTGAAGTCAGTCTTGCAGAATTAAGACGGTTGACATCAACTGATTTTGCAGCTCTCGCTTGGTCCAATCAGAATGAATACATTATACGGTGGAAATACGCCTCTGGGAATCGCAATGAACGATATAAGAGAATCGTATTAAGACCCGAAAAAGGAATTGCGGGGAAGGTCATGAGGTCGGGAAGACCTATGATTCTTGATTCTTTCTCCCCTAAGAGTGGGGATGATCCGAGGGAGTATCCGATTCTTCTAGCAGAAGGACTAAAGTCGATTATTGGGATGCCGGTATCGATCAATCAACGTGTGATGGGTGTGCTTTTGGTTGGATGCAGATATATCCGTTCGTTTGAAGATGAAGTAATTGAATTGGTGGCGAGTGTGGCTGAACAGTTAGGCTCGATGATTCAACAACGTAAAGATGAAGGGGATGTCTTTTTTCCCCTCTTTCCGATTATAAGGAAATGAAAAGGAAGGGAACTACACAATGTCTAGAATGGAAAATATGGAAGCTGCACAAAATACGTCATTCTTGCTGCAATCCATTTTTTCTCATGTAACAGACGCTATACTTATCGTAGATAAACAGGGTTACGTGATGGAATTAAATCCTGCAGCTGAAAAAATGACAGGATGGAGTAAGAATGAGTTAATAGGTATTGTTCCTTTTTGTGAGATATGTGTGGGAATGGCTACTGTAACGAATGAATTCTCTTGTGTCAATTGCTTTGCCAGTGGAAATTGCCCTTTCCCTTCCTTTGAAATGAAGATTCGTAGGAGGGATGGCAAAGAAATTCATGTTGCAGCCAGTTCTACACGTCTTCCAGAGGATCAGTCTGGGGCCCTCGTAATTATTTTACGAGATATGTCTGAGCAATATTATTTGGAGCAACAGCGCTTTCGAATGTTAATGACAAATTATGTGATTCACGCACAAGAGGAAGAGAGAAAACGGGTATCAAGAGAGCTTCATGATGGAATCGGCCAGGCACTCTATAGTATTCTAGTAGGATTGAAGGTTGTCAACCAACTTCAATTAGACAGAAATGTAGGTGACCACCTCCTTGATGTTCAACAGATGACTGCGCGGGCACTCGAGGAAGTCAAGAGTATGGCTGTTGAGCTAAGGCCATCTGCCTTAGATGACTTGGGTTTACTTCCTGCAATTCGTTCTTATATGAAGAGATATGAACAAACATTCGGGATTGAAACCATCTTAGAGGTTACTGGAGAGAAAAGGAGATACAGTCCATCCATAGAAACAGCCCTCTATCGAATTTGTCAGGAAGCTATGACGAATGCCGCTAAGTATGCAGATACTGACAAAATTCTAGTTGAATTTAATAGCACAAAGACCAAATTGAAATTAACGATTCTAGATTATGGGTGTGGGTTTGATCCTAGTAGCATTAACATTCGCGGTACCGGTTTAGGATTATATGGAATGAGAGAGAGAGCAAGCTTGTTGAGGGGCGAAGTGAATATCTCGTCATCACCTGGGGATGGTACAAAGATCGAAGTCATCATACCAATCAATGAAAAGGGGGAACCCATCCATGTCGATTCAGGTACTTGTTGCTGATGATCATGCCATCGTCCGTTCAGGATTATCCATGTTAATTAATGCTCAGGAGGATATGGAGGTTGTAGGTGCAGCAGCAGATGGTGGGGAAGCCGTGGATTTAGCCTTGAAGCTGCACCCTAACATTATTTTGATGGATCTTAGTATGCCTCCAGGGGAGAATGGATTATCAGCAACGATGAGGTTACGTGAATTGGCACCAGATGTTGAGGTTCTCGTTCTCACCATGCATGATGATGAAGAATATTTATTTCGCGTACTTCAGGCGGGTGCTTCAGGCTACATACTTAAGAGTGCACCAGACAATGATTTAATTACAGCTATTCGAACAGTCTATAAAGGCGCAGCTTATCTCTATCCTTCTGCAACGAAATCATTAATCCAAGAATTTCTACAGCGAGTTCAGAAGGGCGAGGATACGGATTATTTCAACGTATTGACTGAGAGAGAACGGGAAATTCTTGTTCTAATCGCCAAGGGTTATGCCAATAAGGAGATTGCTGAGAAGCTCTGTGTCTCGGTTAAAACTGTGGAAACTCATAAGACGAAAATTATGGAAAAACTTCAACTGAAAACTCGACCAGAATTAGTTCGATACGCTATGAAAAAAGGGTTGCTAGATTTTGAATGATGCTGCATTCAATGGTGAAGTGATTGAATGGAAAGGGGCTGAAAAGATCAGCCTCTTTTACTTTTTATTAGAGTCACCTGCGAAATGGAAGTTGGGCGTATCTGAAATTTTTTGTATAGTTACCATACATTTTCAGGAAAAATAACCTTAAGGCTTTCGTAGAGGACTTAAGGAGGAATAAAATGTTCGGTAAAATAACTTTTCGCTTTCTTCTATTTGCTGTCATAATGGATATTTTGAGCTTTACCGGATTAGACCCTGATCATATCTTCTTGTATATGACCAATCCTGTGAGTTGGTTTGTTGAAATCATACCTAATATCCCTTACGGCATCAAAATGCCCATTCTCTATGGAGGGAATTTGGTTTTCTGGTATTTCGTTGGTCGATATGTTAATCGATTCATCGATCGAAGAAGGGGAACTGGTCAAGTGTAAGTGATTGTGAAATATTTAAGGGTGGGGGAAATATTTGTTGGCTGATCAAGCTCGGGAAGAAGTCGGAAAAAGGGTTGCATGGATTAGTCTTTGGGGTAATATTATTCTTACCATTTCGAAAGTGGTTATTGGATGGCAGGCACATAGTGAATCGGTATTTGCTGACGGGATCCATTCGGCAGCGGATGTATTCGCTTCGTTGATCGTTTTATTAGTCATTAACGTGTCGAATAAACCAGCTGACAAGGAACATCCATATGGGCATGGAAAAGCAGAAGTCATAATTTCTGGAATTATTGGAGGGCTTCTCTTTCTCGTGTCCATCTATATTGCTTATGAAGGAATACTAAGCTTCTTCGAACCTGTTCAAAGTCCGATGTTCATTGCTTTATGGGTTGCCCTTTTTTCTTATATTGCCAAGGTAATTCTGTTTCGATATTCCCTTAAGGTTGCTAATCAATACAATAGTAAGGCAATAGAGGCGATAGCCTTTGATCATAAGGCGGATATTGTTGCATCTCTTGCAGCAGCATTTGGGGTGGGCTTATCCATCTTTGGGGATTATATGGGATGGTTTATTTTTCGATATTCGGATGCTGTTGCAAGTATTTTTGTTGCTTATTTAATCTTTAAGATTGCCAAAGAACTATCTTCGGAGTCCTTTCATATCCTCATGGAACGAAACGTGGATAGCGAACTACTTCAAGAATATGAATCCATCATTTCGCAGTTTTCAGATGTAAAACGGATTGATCGTCTTCGAGGAAGAGAGCACGGTCATTATATTATTTTGGATGTAAGAGTAAGTATTGATTACTTCAAAACCATTAAAGAAGGTCATGATATTGGAAGGAAACTTAAAGAAGCCATTATGGCAAAGTTTGATAATGTTCAGGAAGTCCTGATTCATTTAAACCCGTATTATAAAGATGAAGAAAAATAAAAGGCCTCCAATAATTTTATCGGAGGCCTCCTCGATTTTTGCGATCAAAACGATAAAGCTTGGTGATGAGGTTCCAAACCGTGCTGCGAGGTATTCGGATCATGTCATTGTCGATTTGATTGTTTTCCATGATATCACCTGCTGACCTGAGAAATAGACGTAGTTGTTCATAGTGTATTCTTAAGAATTTCATTAGTGATTGAATCAATGATAATTTATCCGTAATTTTGCAGGGCTATACCCACTTTAGAATAATATAGAAGAACTCTTGGCCACGAATGGGATCAAGGTGCTAGACATTTAAGGTCATTTTTTTGGTATAATATTTCTTAAATTTTTGAATAAGGAGGAGTGGGATCTATGGAAAAAGACAAAAGTAAAACTGTGATAGGGTTTATTGGTCTAGGTGTAATGGGAAAGAGTATGGCTACTCATTTACTTAAAGCTGGATACTCGCTTGTGGTCTATAATCGTACAAGGTCAAAGGCAGAAGATTTAGTGGAGCTAGGGGCAAGATGGGTGGATTCAGTAGCTAAGCTAGCTGAAGAGTCCCAAATAGTCATTTCTATGGTTGGTTATCCGAGGGATGTTGAAGAAGTATATCTAGGTGAGCATGGGGTAGTGAAGCATGCAAAAGAAGGTACTTACCTCCTTGATATGACGACATCTAGCCCTGCCTTGGCAAAGAGAATTGCCAAAGAGGCTGCCTTGAAAAAGATATATTCTCTCGATGCTCCAGTTTCTGGTGGAGATGTTGGGGCGAGAGAGGCACGGCTGTCTATTATGGTTGGAGGGGATGCACAAGCCTATAATGTAATGTTGCCTATCCTTGAACAAATGGGTAAAAATATTGTGTTACAAGGAGGACCTGGTGCAGGTCAGTACACGAAAATGTGTAACCAAATTGCTATAGCCTCCAATATGATCGGTGTTGTGGAAGCCATTATCTATGCGAAGAAGGCAGGTCTTGATCCGACTACTGTACTTAAAAGCATTGAGGCAGGAGCAGCAGGTAGTTGGTCACTAAGTAATCTTGCTCCAAGAATGATTGGTGGGGATTTTGAGCCAGGCTTTTATATCAAGCATTTCATTAAGGATATGGGAATTGCTTTAGAGTCTGCTAAGGAACTAGGAATGATGATTCCAGGATTAGAATTAGCCAAATCACTTTATGATGAATTAGCCCTCCTTGGTGATGAGGAACGGGGAACACAGGCACTTTATAAGCTTTATGATAAATAGGAATACAGGGGCATTCCCTGTATTTTTTAAAATAAATCATAGAGAAGAGACGGAAGGAATAAGATTCCATAAGACAAAAGTTTGCTGCCTTTTCATTTCTATTATATATTGAAGTAGTTGATTTGGGATGAGGGAAGGAGGATCAGAATGGTAGGTTTGAAAATGGGGGGATTAATCATAGCTGCATTAGCTGCTATCGGAATACTAACCGGGGCACTAAATCGGACTGATAAGATTTCTCAAACAGAACCGCTTTATAAGGACCAGGTAATGGTTCTAATGTACCACAATATTGATCCTTTTTTCAAATCAGGAGCAACCATTACTCCTCAGCTATTTCATGATCAACTAGAGAAGATTAAGGAAAATCACTTTAATGTAATTAGTATGAAAGAATTTGAAGAATTTGCAAAGGGGAATGGGGATGTCCCACCCAATGCACTCTTAATAACATTTGATGATGGCTATGAAAGCTTCTATAAATATGCTTACCCGGAACTGAAGAATTGGGGGTTTCCTGCCACCAATTTTGTTATTGTGGGGTGCACTGATCAGCCCTACTTGTCGCATCTCCCTCACCTAAAATGGGATGAAATAAAAGAGATGAAGGCTGCCAATATGACCTTTTATTCCCATACATACAACCAGCATGATTATGTGGCGATTAATCCATCGGGGTATAAAAAACCAGTTCTACTAGGGCCCACCTATATCGAAGAGGAAGCTCGTAAAGAAACGGAAAAACAATATGAAGATCGTGTGAGGGCAGATTTAAGCCTAGCACAGAAACGACTGAAAGAAGAGCTGGGGGATGACCAGAACATTCTATGCTTCCCTTATGGTGCTTATAATGAGAAGGTTGTTGGGATTGCCAAATCGCTTGGGATGGATCTTTTCTTTACCATACAACCAGGGATTAATGAACGGGGAAGTCGTGTAATCTATCGGATTAATGGAGGTTCGCCCAAAATAACACCAGATGATTTGATACGTGCGATCAAATTAAATATTGACCCGAAACATAAAGATGTGATCAGCACTTCGTCTTTCACACCATAAATAGAACTCCCAGATCACTGAATTTACGATTTCTGTTAGGAACCGGTGGAAACGAAGTTGAAGATGGAGTGTAAAAAATGATAGATCTAATCGTTCGATTTGATCAATGGTTCATACTTTTGATTCATAGAAATGCTTTTCTTAAGAGACTAGATCCAATCGTTTACTTGATTTCGATTCTAGGAAGCAGTATGTTTACTTTTCCTTTTACAATGCTTTGCATGTACCTAAATTTAAGGCTAGGAATGGAATTATTCTCATCATTAGCCCTTTGTTTTTTTGCTGTTCAGTTTTGTAAGTATAAGATTCAGCGTTGGCGCCCCTATCACGGGATGATGGGGATTGAAGCGTATGGAAAAAGAGAGATCGAATCTTCCTTTCCTTCAGGGCATTCTTCTGCAGTTGTGGCTATGTCCGTCTGTCTTAATCCATACCTACATCTACCATTTCTACTTATCCTAGCAGCTGCTATTGTTGGTTATACAAGAATTCATCTAGGGCACCATTATCCTAGTGATGTAGTAGGTGGAATGATTGTTGGTGCTATCCTATCAACATTCGTTGTCTTTTTGTTAAGCTAAATGCTAGTTAATCAACTAACTAAAATATGGAGTGATAGCCCTTACTAGTTTTCTTTTTTCTGGTGGGGATTTATAAAAAAATAAACATAAAATACCGAAATAAAGATGCTATAATGGAACTATGATTTCTTCACTCGAGGGTTTGATGGTTATTGCATTTGGCGTCTTGTTAGGGCGCCTTTTTGTATTTGGATAATTTGTTACAAAGTATGGGAGACGGGGACTAACTCTTTTTAACAAAGTGATATTTTTCACACAAATATGTTCCTTTTCACGGTAAGATAGAGGATAATCAACCAATTTTTAGGAATTGGCTGTAAAGGAGAGAAAACTTATGAAAGAGCAGGAAGGGACTGGAATATTACTCGAAAGTGGTACAAATGAACTAGAAATTGTTGGGTTTGGTATTGGAGAAAACCATTTTGGAATTAATGTTGCTAAGGTTCGCGAAATTCTAGAGCCTAGTCAAGTAACGAAACTGCCTCATTCACACCCATCTATAAGTGGGATAATACAGCTTCGCGGAGAGGTTCTACCCGTCATTGATTTAAGTCAAGCTTTGAAATTCCCCTCTTTTGAAAATAAATCCAAAGGATATTTTATTGTAACTGAATTTAATAAGGTGAAGGTTGTTTTTCATGTAGAATCCGTTTTCCAGATTCACCGAATATCTTGGGAGCAGATTGAAAAGCCTACTGAATTGTTTAAAGGTGGAGAAGGAGTAGTCATTGGTGTAATTAAGATGCCATCGCAATTGATTCTACTCTTGGATTTCGAAAAGATTGTTGTAGAGATCGATCCGGATTCGGGTATTCAGATCGATTCTATTAAAAAGCTAGGAAATAGAGAACGTATAAATAAATCGATTGTTGTTGCTGAAGATTCTCCTATGTTGAGAAAAATGATTGAAGAAACTCTTGTAGCAGCAGGCTATAGTAATAATCATTTCTTCCATGATGGAAAACAGGCATGGGATTTTCTTGAGAAGCTAGCAAAGGAAAAGCCAGATGATATTAATAACCAGGTTAATCTTCTGATTACCGATATTGAAATGCCACAAATGGACGGCCTGCATTTAACCAAGCGAGTGAAGGATCATCCTAATCTGAAGGATATTCCTGTTATTATTTTTTCTTCTTTAATTTCTGATGATCTCCGTCACAAAGGAGAACGTGTTGGTGCGAATGGACAGGTTAGTAAACCGGAGATTGATTCACTTGTGCAGTTGATTGATCAGTTAGTAGTATAAGTGAAGGAATCCATTATAATTATATAGAGAGATTTCTCTAACACAGACCCTGTGAAAGATGGGTTTGTAAAGAAAAGTTGAAGGCGTTTGCATGGGTTGTTCAATCCATGCATTTTTTTTGTCTTTTTTGCTATCCTAGGGGAAATAGGGGTCAAACTAGGAGGAAGCTATTTCTGTGAAAATTTTTCTATGTGATCAATATCATTGAGCACCAAGAAAGCATTCATCTAGAATAAAATTTAAACAAGCTAAAAATAGGGAGGAAATGATAAATGTTCAATGAACCAAATGAAGGCTGCATGAGTAGTCTTATGGGGGCAATGGGTGCGGTTAATTTCTGTGAGCCGATCCAAATCCTTTTTGATGAACATAAGCCATTAAGAAAGCAGATGGAAGAGATCCTTACTAAAGCAGAGAAGGTCGCTGGTGTTGAGCAAGGACAGAGAAATACTGAAATAGCTGAACTCACACGATTAGTTGAGGTTTATAAAGTAGATCTTATTCGTCATTCTGCAAAAGAAGAAGAGGGATTGTTTCCAATCCTTGGGCGCCATATTGGTACTCAGTTCGGCCCGATTGCTGTCATGGAGCATGAACATAGCGAAGGGAAGCGTTATATTAATGAATATTTAACGAAGCAAAAGGAGCTTCCTTCACCTATTACTCCAGATTCCATTTCTGATTTGTCTCTATCCATTATTCGTGGGATTCAGGTTTTGATGGATCATTTTTCAAAAGAAGAGAATGTTCTTTTTCCAATGGCAGAAAGAACTCTCACTCAGGAAGAAAAAGATGAATTACTGGCTATTGTTAAAGCCTAATTGATGAAACTCTCCGTGATGGAGAGTTTTTTGTTGTCTCATTCCCATAAATCAATAATATAAATGATAAGAAAAGCTTCTAAACGAAGACATGAAAAGTGGGAGGTGGAGGTGTGAATAGGTGTCATCGCTACATCCTTTGGCCCAAGGCATTGCCTTCGGGTGGAACCATTGGAATTATTGCTCCCGCAAGTCCTGCAGCACCAGAGAGAATCCGAGAGGCACTACAGGTTGTTCAGCAGTTGGGATTTCAATATAAGCTGGGTAGAAGTGTTTTTGAGACACATGGCTATTTAGCTGGAGAGGATGCCTTACGAGCAAATGATGTGAATCAAATGTTTGCAGACCCCGAAGTAGATGCGATTTTTTGTCTCCGTGGTGGATATGGTACTCCGCGAATTCTGGATCAAATTGATTATGAATGTATACGGTATAATCCCAAAATTTTCGTCGGGTATAGTGATATTACGGCTCTCCACATTGCAATTCATCAAAGGACGGGGCTTATCACCTTCCATGGTCCCATGATCGCAGAGTTAGCGGATCAACCTGATCCCCTCACTTGGCCTACTTTGTTTCAACATTTGATGCTACCTGAACCATTTGGCCGTTATACTACAAGAGAAGAGATGTTTCAATATACCATTACACCTGGCGTGGCCCAAGGAAGGCTAATTGGTGGAAATCTTTGTTTACTAGTCTCTTCACTAGGCACACCCTTTGAATTAAAGACGAAGGGTCGTATCTTGTTCATTGAAGATGTAGGGGAAGCTCCTTATTCGATAGATCGAATGTTGACCCAATTAAAATATGCGGGAAAGCTTCAAGAGGCAAGTGGGATTGTACTGGCAGACTTTAGTGGGGCAGAATCGAAGGAAGGGCACTCAAGCTTAACTCTGCAACAGGTCTTCCAGGAAACTCTTTCTCCATTAGGGGTTCCTTGCTACTTTGGCCTGAAATCTGGGCATTGTCAACCTAATTTGACATTACCTATAGGGGTGAAGGTGCGGATTCATGCGACAGAGGGTTGGATTGAAACGTTAGAGGGTGGAGTTCGGTAATTAGTTCATCATTTAAAGTGAAAAGAGTATTGGGTTTGATAGATTGTAAGTATAGTTGAAAGGTCAGTCAAACCCAATCTAGTTTTACGTTAGATCAATTTGATACTCACAATAATCATCGCCATTTACGTTACACTTTGTCTCCCTAACGGAAACCTTCTTATTTAATACTTTAGACAGTGAGCCTTCTAAGATGGCTCCTTCCAGATCACAAACCATTTTTCCTTTCTGGGCAGGAAGACCTTCGCAGAAGCAATCCTCAACAGCAATGCGAATTTCGCTTTCGTCTTGGTGAATAATGTGGGGAATTCCGATTTTTAGTTGAGAGAAGATTTCTAGAATATCTTCCACTGTGTTAACAGGCAAACTATCCCCAATTTTTCTTCCAACGGTGATGGTTGTGCTTCTACCTTTCATCGGTAATCCCTGGTACATACCTATTAAACGAATAGCGCGAAATAATTCGAGTGGAACCTGGTTACCTAATGTTGCACGATTAATCTTCTTTAAATCATCAAAGGTAAATTCACTCATAAGGCGCCTCCTAGTTTCTACTATGTTTATCTTATCATAAATAGGAAAATGTTTGTGTTTGATCTAAATCAATGCTAAATTTCCTAATAAGTAATAGTGTAATTCAAAACAGGTATGTTTGGAGAGGGTAGTATGGATAAATCTATACCAAGAGAGAAAAATTCGAAATTATTGATGGAGATATTCAAGCATATTAATCTTGCTGTTTTGCTATGTAATGAGAGTGGGCAGATTGTTCTAGTAAATAATGAGGTTGAGAATATAACAGGTTTGACACGTGATGAATTGACGAAAATGAATATTCGAGAGTTCTCGATTCTAGATTCTACAGTAGTCAAGAATATTTTTAAAACAGCAGGGGACTATTGGAAATTTGAAGTTTTAATCCAACATAAAAACGGTGAGTTTATCCCAAGAAATCTAGATGTGAACATGATCCTTGAAGAAGATACAAAAGAAAAGCTATATATTTTCCAATTTCGAGATATTCATCCTATGGCATTCAAGGACCCATTAACTAACTTACCGAACCGCCGGTGCTTTCATCATTGTTTAGAAAAGGGTTTAGTCCAAGCAAGTAATGATAATCAGGTATTTTCGGTTCTTTATATTGACCTGGATCGCTTTAAGCTAATTAATGATACACTTGGCCATTCGTATGGGGATATCTTGCTTAAACAAGTGGCAGATCGTCTGCAATCCTGTCTGAGTGATGAAGATGTTTTAGCACGAATCGGAGGAGATGAGTTCCTCTGTTTGCTTAAAGGAACGGGTAAGAGAAATGATGCGGAGAAGGTAGCAAAAACGATTTTGGAAGCCCTTGCTGCCCCGTTCTTTTTACATGAAGAAGATTACTATATTACAGCAAGTATTGGGATTAGCTTATATCCCTATGATGGAGATGATGTGGAGACCCTAGTAAGTAGTGCAGACTCCGCTATGTACCGGGCCAAGAAAAAAGGGAGGAATCAATTTGAATGGGCGAAGGCAGAGGTACATGCCGGTTCCTATGAGCAGCTTGCTCTGGAGAATAATCTTCGAAAGGCATTGCAAAGAGAAGAGCTCCTCCTATACTATCAGCCACAAGTAGATCTAAATTCCAATCAGATTGTCGGCTTGGAGGCGTTATTGCGTTGGGAGCATCCTGAATTTGGAATCATTTCTCCAGCAGATTTCATACCCATTGCAGAGGAATCCGGGCTCATTCTGCCAATAGGAGAGTGGGTAATACGGACAGCTTGTTTACAGAATAAGAAATGGCAACAGGAAGGCTACAAACCTGTTCGTGTAGCCATTAACCTGTCTGCTAGGCACTTTCTACAGAGAAATCTCCCTGCCAAAATAGCTGCTATTCTTGAAGAAACAGGGCTTTCTGCAGATTTGCTGGAGCTTGAGATTACAGAAACGGTTCTTATGCAAGATTATCAAATGGCATCAGATATCCTTAAACAGCTTAAAGATATGGGGATTCACCTGTCGATTGATGACTTCGGAACAGGGTATTCTTCATTAAGTTATTTAACGGAACTACCCGTTGATGCCTTGAAAATTGACCGATCCTTCATAAAAGATATGGAGAACAATTCGAGTAGTAAGGCGGTTACCTACGCCATTATTTCTCTGGCCCATCACTTGAATTTAAAGGTTGTAGCAGAGGGAGTAGAGACGGAAGCTCAACTATCCTATATGAAGGAAAAGCAATGTGATATGATGCAGGGATTCTTATTTAGTAAACCTATTCCACCTCATGAACTTACCCGTCTACTGCACAATGAATCAAATTGAATATCCAGCCATTTTCTTTAGCTCTGTCAGATTTAGTATTCGAATTCCTTTTCTACCACTAAGGTCTAGGATTTTTCTAGATTTGAATTGATCAAGCTTGCGGCTTAAGGTTTCTGGTGTTGTTCCAATAAGTGAGGCAAGATCTTTCTTCGATAACGGCAGGTCGAACTGAATTTGATCGATACCATTTCGCTGTTGAAGCATGATTAGAGCTTTTGCGATGCGAGATTCAGCCTCTAGGAGACCGAGTGCCCCCATCCATTCGTCTACCTCTGAGAGGCGTTCACTTAGTGCCAGCATAAAACGCATGGTAAGCTCAGGATGGCTTTCAAGGAAAGGGATAAAATCATCACGATCAATTCGACATACGTTCGTCGGTTCTAACACTTCTGCATAGGCATAATGGGTTTTATTTTCTAACAAGGCTGCCTGGCCGAAGAAATCACCTGGAAACATGAGTCGAATGATTTGTTCCTTTCCCTCATCAGATACCTTAGAAATTTTGATAAGTCCTTCATGAACGACGAAGAGGGAACGGGACGGCTCGCCTTCTCGAAAAATAAAGTCGCCTTTTTCATATTTACAGCTATGTGTAATTTCTTGAAGTGCCCCAATTTCCTCTCCTTTTAGACTCGAGAAAATGGGAACCGCATGGATACATGTGGTTGAGGAATCATGACATTCACAGCACATGTGCTGACCTCCTAAGAAAGCTAGTATGTTTGTTTCATTTGCGTCGGGTACTCTTCAAGCATTCTTGTATAACTATACAATATTTTAGTTATTTTAACCGTGCGGCAAATCACGAGGAACGACTATTTTCTTTAATAAATAGTTGGATAAATATTAACATAAATGGACGGTAAAAACGTGAGATAAATCACAAAAATAAATGGGATAAAAAGCTAAGATGGAATTAGGTCTCATGAGAGGATGGATATCATGAAATACCGTTCCATGTTCTTTTTTATGTTTATAAATGGAACTCTTTCAATACTAACCGCATCTGCAATTATGATTTCCCTGCATTTCATTGCAGATTTTAAGAACCTGAATACGAATTCTTACCTTAGTTTATTTCTATACGTATTATTTTTTATTAGTCTTTTTTTCTTACTCATTTATCGTCAAGGGGTTCAATTAAGGAAAGAGAAAGAACGTATAATTGAGATATTTGAACATTTGGCAGAAGGAATTATTATTCTAGATCGAGATCGAAACATTGTGAAGGCGAATCAAACGGCTAAACAATTGCTGAATATAGGAACTGATGAAGAAGTCATTGATTTTTGCAGTATTTGCTCGAATTATCCAGGATGTGCCAAGATTTGTAACTATACGGAATGCTTTGTAGATGCACCTGCACAGGTAAGAGAATTGCGGTTTCGATCGCGCTGTGGAGAGGATATTGCAGTTGCCGTAACGACAACCAAAGCAAATAGTATTGCGTTAAGAGATTGGACCTTAGTGAGTTTCTATAAAGTAAGTGATGAGAGAAAGAATGAACAGGACGAAATCAGTAAAATGATCACCCACTCGATCCTACAGGCCCAGGAAACAGAGAGAAAACGAATTTCCCGTGAATTACATGATGGGATTGGTCAATCCTTGTATGGCATTCTGATTCAATCAGAGATTCTAGCAGCACAGATCGAAATCGATGAACTGGCTCAAAGGAAGCTTGGCTTATTACAAAATGATCTACGTGACACCATTGAAGATATTCGGCACTTGTCTGTGGAGCTTAGACCATCGGCTTTAGATGATTTAGGGCTATTAGCAGCTCTAGAGAATTACTTCAGTGATTATGAAAATAAATTTGGGATTCAAGTAAACTTTGCTTATGATGGAGATCGTACTAGACTTCCTTCTGCGGTAGAAACTGCGCTATACAGGATTATTCAGGAAGCGATGACGAATGCGGCCAAATATTCACTTACAGAACAGGTAGATATTCTACTTGTTCAAGGGGTGAGTCATATTGATATCACGATCAAGGATTTTGGCCAAGGCTTCGATGTTCAGGCAACCGTAGGACGTGGGGTTGGATTATTTAGTATGAGAGAGAGAGCTGAAATATTGGGAGGAACATTGAAAATTTCCTCTACACATGGTCTGGGGACATCTATAAAGAGTTCAATTCCTTTTGGGAAGGAGAGCAATGATGCAGCGAATAAAACTTTTGCTAGTTGACGATCATGCTGTCGTGCGAAATGGTTTGCAAATGTTAATCAATGCACAAGCAGACATGGAAGTTGTAGGAGATGCTGCTGATGGTAATGAAGCCATTCGTCTAGCTATGGACCTTAAGCCAAATGTTGTATTGATGGACCTAAGTATGCCATATGGACGTGACGGATTCTCCACGACAACTGAGCTTGTTCAGAGTTTACCTGAAACAAAGGTTCTTATTCTTACGATGCATGATGACGATAATTATTTATTTCGCGCACTGAAAGCGGGAGCTTCTGGCTATATTCTCAAATCATCACCAGGATTTGAACTGCTTAAAGCTATACGACAAGTATCCTTGGGACAGGCTTATTTACATCCTGGAGCAACGAAAAAGGTAATTGAAGGGTATATCCAAACTGGAAATGCTACGGAAGGTCAAGATGTTTTTCAAATTCTCTCCGAAAGGGAAAGGGAAATTCTGAGCCTAGTAGCTGGAGGCTATACCAATAAAGAAATAGCTGATTTGCTCGTCATTAGCCCAAAGACGGTAGAGAATCACAAGGCCCATTTCATGGAAAAGCTAGGATTATCGAATAGAAGAGAGCTTGTAAGATTTGCTTTGAAGCATGGATTACTTGATTTAAATAAATAGATTCAAAGGGATTTACGTGGATATATAAAATATTCACGTTTTTTTATTTTCACCAAAGGCAGGTCTTACGTCAACATTCGTCATGATTGGACATTTTTCGATTTAGGGGAAATCCCTCTAATCAATTAGGGGGTTTCCCCTCTATTGTATCTTCTTGCACAAATCTAGAATGAAATTATGTAGAAATATGGTCAAATGAACCAATCGTTCATCCTGGAGAGGAGCAAGAAGATGAAGAAGAAACTTCCTATCCTGAAAAAACTTCGTTATTTCGCGGCTAGAGAACATCATTCGGGTAATTGGAGTGAGGTGTCCCACCAAGATCGTGAATGGGAAGAAGCATATAGAAAACGTTGGCAGCATGAGAAGGTTGTTCGTTCCACACATGGTGTAAACTGCACAGGATCATGTAGTTGGAAAATATTTGTTAAAGATGGAATTGTAACTTGGGAAAATCAGCAAACAGATTATCCTTCAACAGGACCAGATATGCCTGAATTCGAACCTCGTGGATGCCCACGTGGAGCTAGCTTCTCTTGGTACATCTATAGTCCGCTAAGAGTGAAATATCCTTATATCCGCGGTATTCTTCTTGATCTGTGGAGAGAGGAATTAGCAAAAACAAATGATCCAGTGAAAGCTTGGGCAAATATCGTAGAGAATCCTGCAAAAACAAAACGGTATAAATCTGCACGTGGTAAGGGTGGATTCGTAAGAGCATCATGGGATGAAATCACGAAGATCATTTCAGCATCGATGATTTATTCGATTAAAAAGTATGGGCCAGATCGTGTGCTTGGATTTTCACCAATCCCTGCTATGTCCATGATTAGCTATGCAGCGGGTTCCCGTTTCTTATCATTAGTTGGTTCTCCATTGCTAAGCTTCTATGATTGGTATGCAGATCTTCCTCCAGCATCTCCACAGATTTGGGGAGATCAGACAGACGTTCCTGAGAGTAGTGACTGGTATAATTCTGGATATTTATTAGTTTGGGGATCTAACCTTCCTATGACTAGAACACCTGATGCGCACTTCATGACAGAAGCGAGATATCAAGGTACGAAGGTTGTCTCCATTAGTCCTGACTATGCCGAATTTGTTAAGTTTGCAGATACTTGGATGTCTGTTAAGCCTGGAACAGATGGTGCCTTAGCTATGGCTATGGGGCATGTCATTTTGAAGGAATTTTATCTTAAAAACCCCATTCCTTATTTTGTAGATTATGCAAAGGAGAACACTGATTTTCCATTCTTAATTTCCTTGAAATCTGAGGGTGATGGATTTGTTGTGGATCGTTTCTTCCTTGCTAGTGATCTAGGAAGAGAAATGAATAATGCTCAATGGAAAACAGTGGTTTGGAACGACGAAACAAATAATCTTTCGATTCCAACAGGAAGTCTTGGTTTCCGTTGGGGAGAAGACGGTAGATGGAATCTGAAGATGGAAGATGTGGATACAGGAGAAAAGATTAATCCTCGTCTTACTTTGCTTGGTGTCGAAGATGAAATCGTAAGCGTTAAACTTCCATATTTTGATGATCATGGACGTCAAATTCTTACACGTTCTATTCCAGTGAAGAGAGTGGAAACGAATGGTCAAGTCCATTATGTGACTACAGTTTATGATTTAATGTTGGCTAACTATGGTGTTGATCGTGATTTAGGCGACAATTTAGCGAAGAGCTATGACGAATTACAACCATTTACACCTGCATGGCAAGAGGCGATTACAGGAGTAAAACGTGAATCTGTTCTACAAATTGCTCGTGAATTTGCTCAAAATGCTGTGGATACCAACGGGAAATCTATGATCATTATGGGAGCAGGAATTAACCACTGGTATCACTCAGATGTCATCTACCGTGCGATCTTGAACCTTGTCCTGCTAACCGGTTCCCAAGGGGTGAATGGTGGCGGTTGGGCTCATTATGTTGGTCAAGAAAAGCTCCGTCCTGCAGAAGGCTGGAACACTATTGCCTTTGCACGGGACTGGACCGTACCACCGCGTACTCAGAATGGTACTTCCTTCTTTTATTTTGCTACAGATCAGTGGCGATATGAAGAAACATCGGTTGATGATTTGATCTCACCAGTGGCAAAGAAAGCGAAGTATCAACACCCTGCTGACTATAACGTACTTGCGGCACGTCTAGGATGGCTTCCGTCTTATCCGCAATTTAATAAAAACTCGTTGAATCTATACCAAGAAGCAAAAGAACACGGCTCGAAATCACCAGAAGAAGTAGGGAAGTATATCGCCCAACAATTGAAGAGCAGAGACCTTAAATTTTCTATTGAACAACCAGATCAACCAGAGAATTTCCCAAGAGTCCTCTTTGTATGGCGTGCGAACCTCATTTCAAGTTCTGGAAAAGGCCACGAGTATTTCTTAAAACACCTACTTGGAGCACAGAATGGATTGCTTAATGATGATGATGTAAGCCTTCGTCCTGATGAAGTTGAATGGACAGAAGACATTCCAGAAGGAAAGCTTGATCTAATGGTTGATATGGACTTCCGGATGGCAGGTACAGCTCTTTATTCTGACATTGTTTTACCTGCTGCTACTTGGTATGAGAAGACTGACTTAAGCAGTACGGATATGCATCCTTTTGTACATCCATTCAATCCAGCAGTTGGAGCACAGTGGGAATCCAAATCAGATTGGGAAACGTTCAAAGCAATAGCTAAGGCCTTCTCAGAAATGGCCAAAACACAATTTGATGGACCACAATACGATGTGGTAGCAACACCGCTTTTACACGATACACCAGATGAGCTAGCTCAACCTCATGGTAAGATCCTTGACTGGAGCAAAGGTGAGATTGAACCGATTCCAGGTGTAACAATGCCTAAGATCCAAGTTGTAGAGAGAGATTATAGTTCTGTCTACGAAAAAATGATTTCACTCGGACCGTCTGTAAAAGAAAAACCTTATGGAACGAAAGGAATTGCTTGGTCAGCTGCTGACGAGTATGAAAAGCTGAAGAAAACTTTAGGAACTGTAAGTGCAGCAGGAATTTCGGATGGCTGTCCTAACATTAATACAGATCGTAATGTAGCAGAGGCTATTCTCACCTTATCCTCCACAACGAACGGAAAGATGGCTGTGAAGGCATGGGAATCATTAGAGAAGAAGACAAATCTTCATTTGAAAGACCTAGCAGAAGAACGTGCAGAAGAATGTTTCACGTTTGATGAAATTACGAGTCGACCTAAGTCTGTTATCACGTCTCCAGCTTTCAGTGGATCTGAAACAGGCGGGCGGAGATATTCTCCATTCACTACGAATGTAGAGAAGAGAATACCATGGAGAACATTGACAGGCCGTCAGCATTATTTTGTTGATCATGAGATGATTGCAGAATTCGGAGAGAATTTAGCTACTTATAAACCAATTCTTAAACATACTCCTTTCCATCCGTCGAGTAAGCGTCCGAAGGTAGAAGGCAAGGAAGTTATGCTTAACTACTTGACTCCACACAGTAAGTGGTCAATCCATAGTACATACTATGATTCGCTACCTATGCTGACCTTGTTTAGGGGTGGGCCTACGATTTGGATGAATAAAGATGACGCTGCAGATGCTGACATCGTGGATAATGATTGGATTGAATGCTTTAACCGTAATGGTGTAGTTGTAGCTCGTGCCGTTGTCACACACCGTATTCCTAGAGGGATTGCCTTCATGTACCATGCACAGGATCGTCATATTAACGTGCCAGGAACGGGATTGACTGAAAATCGTGGAGGAACACACAACAGTCCTACGAAAATTCATGTGAAGCCGACGCATATGATCGGCGGTTATGCTCAATTAAGCTTTGGATTTAATTATTATGGACCAACGGGAAATCAAAGAGACCTAAATGTCATGATTCGAAAGCTTCGGGAGGTCGATTGGCTTGAAGATTAAAGCACAAGTAGCAATGGTAATGAATCTAGATAAGTGTATTGGGTGCCATACTTGTAGTGTGACCTGTAAAAATACATGGACAAACCGCCGTGGGGCAGAGTACATGTACTTCAATAACGTAGAAACAAAGCCAGGCATCGGTTATCCCAAGCAGTGGGAGGATCAGGAGAAGCATAAGGGAGGATGGGTTCTAAAGAATGGCAAACTAGAGCTGCGTTCGGGGAACCGAGCAAGCAAATTAGCGAACATCTTCTACAACCCTGATCAATTAACCATTGATGAATATTACGAACCATGGACCTATGATTATGAGAAGCTGACGAACAGCCCTGAGAAGAAATTCCAGCCTGTAGCTAGACCGAAATCAGCCATTACAGGGGAATACATGGAGAAAATCGAGTGGGGGCCTAACTGGGAGGATGACCTCGCGGGTGCCCATGTCACAGGACCTCAAGATTCCAATATGAAAGGCATAGAAGAATCAATCAAAATGGAATTCGAACAGGCATTTATGATGTATTTGCCACGTATATGTGAGCACTGTTTAAATCCAGCTTGTGTTTCTTCTTGCCCATCAGGTGCTATGTATAAAAGAGATGAGGACGGTATTGTTCTTGTCGACCAAGAGGCATGTAGAGCATGGAGATTCTGTGTATCGAGCTGTCCGTATAAGAAGGTCTATTTCAACTGGGAAACCAATAAGGCAGAGAAATGTACACTATGCTATCCCAGAATCGAAGCAGGAATGCCAACAATTTGTTCTGAGACTTGTGTAGGACGTATACGTTACATCGGTCTTATGCTCTATGATGCAGATCGTGTGCAAGAAGCAGCATCTGTGCCGAATGAGAAGGACTTATATGAATCTCAACTTAGTGTATTTCTAGATCCAAATGATCCAGCAGTGATTGCCCAAGCAAGATTAGATGGAATTCCAGAAGATTGGATTGAAGCCGCACAGAAATCACCTGTTTATAAAATGGCCATTGATTGGAAAATAGCTTTACCTATTCACCCTGAATACCGGACATTGCCTATGGTATGGTATGTTCCGCCACTTAGCCCAATTATGAACCTATTTGAGGGACAGGGAAGTGGAGAGAATCCTGAAGATATTTTCCCTGCTATCGATCAGATGCGTATTCCGATTCAATACCTTGCTAATTTATTGACTGCGGGAGATACGACAGTTATTCGTAAAGTTTTAAAGAAGATGGCGATTATGAGAATGCATATGAGATCCGTTAAGCTTGGTAGAGAGCCAAAACAACAATTACTAGACGACATTGGCTTATCTAAGGAGCAGGTAGAAGCTATGTATCGCTTGCTAGCCATTGCTAAATACAATGATCGCTTTGTGATCCCACCTGCTCACCGGGAACAGGTTAGTGATCTATTGACAGAACAAGGAAGCTGCGGATTAGATTTTGCAGGAGGTCCTGGAGCATGCGGGGTATTCTCTGGGGGTGGACGTTAATGGGTGTAGGTTATATTCAGGATCTACTTCTAGTTTGCTCAAGATTACTAGAATACCCAACACAGGGTTTTAGACAAGAATTAGAGGAATATCATCAAGCCATTGAGGGATATGAACCTTCCGATGAAACAAAAGATTTGCTTGAATTTTTTAAAGCTGTTGAAGCAAAGACTGATGAGGAGTTATGTGCAGCCTACGTACAGACCTTTGATTTCGGTAAGAAAACCAATTTGTATATTACCTATGCAGAGTTAGGAGAAGAACGGGAACGAGGCCCTGCTCTTCTAGAATTGAAGCAAAACTATGCAAAAGCGGGTTACTTTTTACTAGATGATAATGAACTATCTGATTATTTGCCTGTCATGCTAGAATTTTGCAGTATGGCAAATCCTGAGTTAATTAAACAAACCGTAGCAAAGTATCTATCCGCAATCATTGTGGTTCGCGATGAATTACTAAAAGTAGAAAGTCCATATACTCATATCCTATCCGCAGCTATAGTTCTACTTCAAGAACTTGGCGTGGGGGCTATGGAAAAGGGGGTTAATTAGGTTGAACACAGGAGAACAATTTCTATGGCTGATTTTTCCCTACTTAGTATTAACAATATTATTAGTCGGCTTATTCTATCGATTTAATACGGATCAATATGGTTGGACGTCTAAATCAAGTGAATTACTCGAAAAACGATTATTGAAGTGGGGAAGTACCCTTTTTCACTGGGGAATTATTTGTGTTTTCTTTGGTCATGTGGCAGGATTGTTAATTCCAATAGGGGCCTATCATACATTAGGTGTTTCCGATGAACTATATCATATGGGGGCACTTGGTGGTGGTGGAGTTGCAGGGATTGCAACAGTAATTGGGGTTTTGATTCTAGTCTATCGTCGCTTTAGTGTATCAAGGATTCGTATGACAAGTAGTACAGGAGATATTGTTGCCTTACTTTTATTAACCGTGGTTGTTCTAACGGGAATGTTGGCTACAACAGGGAATGCACTATTTGAGGAGTTTGATTATCGCACAACGATTGGACCTTGGATTCGAGGGATCCTCACTCTAACACCAGATCCTAGTCTTATGCAGCATGTACCAGTAGGATTTAAGATTCATATCGTTGCAGCTATCTCGTTATTTGCAGTGTTCCCATTTACTAGATTGGTTCATATTTTTAGTGTACCACTTACGTATCTAAGCCGTAGTTACGTAGTTTATCGGAAACGTGTTCCTAATTCGAGGTGACTTTCATGAAGGTAAATAAATGGCAAGTTCCTTTACAAACGGCTAGTTTCTTAGCTGCCTTTACTAATTGGGTTATTCTATCCTCTTTAATGCCTTTTATCAAGGAGAGTATTCAGCTAACGACGGGACAGATTGCGCTGATTACAGCTATTCCAGTTATACTAGGCTCACTTCTTCGAATTCCGGTTGGTTATTTTACCAACCGGTTCGGAGCAAGAATCATGTTTGTTATCAGTTTCCTTCTACTTATTGTCCCTGTTTTTTATATTAGTATATCAACGACTTTTATAGACTTACTTATTGGAGGTTTATTGCTGGGGATAAGTGGGTCAGTCTTTTCAGTTGGTGTCACCTCTTTACCTAAATATTTTCCAAAAGAACGCCATGGATTTGTGAATGGACTTTATGGGGTTGGAAATATTGGGACAGCATTAACAGCTTTTTTTGCTCCTCTATTAGCTAATAAATTCGGTTGGAACCTGACCGTTAAGCTCTATATTATTATCTTAATTGCTTTTGCTTTATTGAACTGGTTCTTGGGGGATAAACAAGAGCCTAAGATTAAAGTTTCGATTAATGAACAATTAAGAAGTGTATATAAAGATCAGAAGCTTTGGTTTCTATGTATTTTCTACTTTATTACCTTTGGTTCATTCGTTGCTTTAACGATGTATCTTCCTAGTTTTCTTGTTGCCCATTTCAACTTAGATAAAGTAGACGCTGGCTTTAGAACAGCAGGGTTTATCATCCTAGCGACATTGGTCCGCCCTGTCGGGGGTTGGATGAGTGATCGGTGGAATCCCTATAAGGTGTTAATGTTTGTATTCTTTGGATTGACCTTTGCTGGGGTCTTGCTTTCTTTCCTACCTAACATGCCTCTCTATACATTAGGATGTTTGACAATTGCTTTCTGTGGCGGTGTTGGTAATGGAGCTATCTTTAAATTAGTACCCCTTTACTTTTCGAAGCAGGCAGGAATTGCAAACGGATTGGTTGCTGCTATGGGGGGACTGGGGGGATTCTTCCCACCAATTATACTAACTCTATTGTTTACTATTACTGGCCATTATTCCATTGGTTTCATGGCCTTGTCTGAAGTAGCTTTAGCTAGTTTAATCCTTGTGATGTGGATGTACTATCAGGAGAAATTACAATTAGCATACAATATTGTTCAGAACACCTCCGAAGGAATTATGGTAACCGATACGAATGGTATCATCCAATCGGTGAATCCAGCATTCACACAGGTAACAGGTTATTCCGAAAGTGAGGCACTTAATAAAACACCTCAAATCCTTAAATCGGGAAAACATGATCAACAATTTTACAGTAATCTGTGGGAAAGTATGAAAGAACGAGGCTATTGGCAAGGTCAAATTTGGAATCGCAGGAAGAATGGGGAAGTTTACTTAGAATGGTTAACGATTAGTTCCATTATGAATGAATTAGGTGAAGCAACCCATTATGTGGCTATGTTTAGTGATTTAACTCACCATAAAAAGTATAATAATGATAATGAAAACGTAGGATAGTAGAAGAATCCCTTATATGAGGGGATTCTTTTCTTCATTATTCTATATACCTAAATGAAAATACGGGATTTCCCCTATATCAATTTAGTATACTTTCCTTTAGACTTGTAAAGAGGGATGAATGATTATTTGTACTATGGGGGGAAGCATGAGCAATCTGGTTAGGGATCTTGAAGTGGGTCTAACCGAGCTTAGGAGGTTGACATCTGCAGATTTTGCAGCTCTTGCCTGGCAAGATCACGATTCAATCATTCGGTGGAAATGTGCTTCGGGAAATCGTAGTAATCGATATAAAAGAATCCTACTTCGTTTTGAAAGAGGAATAGCGGGAAGTGTGATACGAACAGTAAGACCTGTTATGATTAATAATTTCTCGCCTGAAATAAAGGAAAATGCTTGTGAATACCCCATATTGCTTGCGGAAGACCTGAAATCGGCTATTGGCGTTCCAGTTAAAATAAATGAACAGGTAATGGGAGTTTTACTTGTAGGATGCAGGGTGAATAGAGAATTTGACCGGGATACCGTTGAGTTAATTGGGAGTGTAGCTGAGCAATTAGGATCTATGCTACAGCAGAATGATCCAATTATAAAAGTAGTATTTAATGGAGGTTTACGTGATTAAACAGGATAAACTTAACCGATTTAATCGTGCGGCTGTGTCACTACAAGAGGCACGGCGAATGATCTTGGATCAAGCCAAACCTGCCTGGCAGATTGAGGTGTCCATATTAGAATCACATGGAAGAAGAATAGCGAAGGATATTTATAGTAATCATCCTCTTCCCACCTTTCGAAGATCAGGTATGGATGGGTTTGCTGTTCGATCAGAGGATATTCAATCTGCCACACCCCAGGGACCCATACATCTTAAAGTCATAGATTCGGTTCCTTGTGGTAAAGTTTCTTCACAGATTGTACTACCTGGAACGGCGATAAGAATTATGACAGGTGCATTTGTTCCAGATGGTGCCGATACGGTTATTCGTTTTGAGCAAACCGAGGATTTTGTGGTAGAAGGACAAGCAATGGTCGCTATCAAGAAAGCTGTGGACATTGGTTCGAATATTACCAATATAGGGGAAGAGGTTAAGGAAGGAGAGCTATTAATCCAACAAGGAGCTATTATTGGCCCTGGTGAAATAGCTTTACTTGCAACCTATGGTTATTCGAGAGTTCCTGTTTATGCAAAGCCTCGAGTAGGGATTATATCAACAGGTAGTGAATTGGTAGAAGTTGGGGAACCATTAGCACCAGGGAAAATACGGAATAGCAATAGCTATATGATTGCATCTCAGGTTACCCAAGCGGGTGGAGAGCCAGTCATACTTGGAACAGTTTCCGATGATGTGGAGCAAACCCGAGAATTAATCGATTCCTCCTTAGAACATTTCGATGTTCTGATCACAACAGGAGGGGTTTCTGTCGGTGATTATGATGTGATGGTTGACTACTTTCATCAGATGGATGGGAACCTTCTATTTAATAAAATAGCCTTAAGACCCGGAAGCCCAACCTCGGTTGGTGTTATTAAGAATAAGCTATTGTTTGGATTGTCAGGGAATCCAGGAGCTTGCTTCATTGGTTTCGATATGTTTGTTAAACCTTGTCTTTGGGCTATGCAAGGTCAAGAGGTTAATTTAGAGCCAGCCTATCAAGCGGTATTGGCAACGGATTATCCTAAGGGATATGCCTA
>DATFAS010000171.1:0-12575 GCA_035254305.1 Bacillota bacterium | reverse complement strand
AGCTTTCTATAGAGGAAGATATTGTGGAAAGAATGCTGTATCGCATAGAAAATGGTCTTATTTTGATTATTTCTTTCTATGTTTTTTTGGTGTATGAGACGACATGGACCAAATTTTTATTCTTTCTCGTATTTCCGAAGTTGATCTATTTAATACCGTCACATTGGTGTTGGAACCAATCCTTGATAATGATTCGCAGAAACTTAATAGCGATCCTTCATTCCTATTCAACGGTGGTTATTATAGCAGCAGTTTTCTTTCTTTTTTTCAACATGGTGATGTGGTCCATCTTAGGCTGGGTGATTCACATTGCAATGGATCGAGTGATAAAGTATAAAGAGAAAACACTGCCTCATCCGTTGTTTCAGGCACGAGGGTCGAGCATGGGTGGGGAGGGCAATAGTTGAGCAGGGCAACTGTACGTACGAAAGGACAGATTCTAGAAGCATCTATCCATCTGTTTTCAGTTAGGGGATTTGGTAGTACCTCTATACGCGAAATTGCTGAAGCTGCAGGTGTCAATTCCGCCCTAATCAGCTACCATTTTAAGAATAAACAAGGACTTCTAGAGTCCATAATGGTAGACTATTACGAAGGTTTGTTTGAAATTCTTCAAATACATGGATCTAATTTGGATTGTTTTTCAAGACTAACCGAGACAGCGGCTTCCGTATTAAGGTTTCAATGTGAATGTGCATCAGTAACGACGATTATATTGCGGGAACTAAGTGTAGATTCCATGTTAATCCGAGAGATTATGAGCACCTATATTACGAAACTGAAGGCTTATTTCTCCTCTATTCTAGAAATAGGAATAAACAAAGGAGAATTTCATTCAAATTTTGATTTGGATATGCAGCTTATTCACATCATGAGTTCTATTCTTTTCCCTTACTTCAATCCACAGCTGATTCGTGAAGTTTTCTACGAGGAGCCTACATCAGAGGAATTTAGACAAAGGTATATGGATTTTTTGTCGAAAAATTGGTTTCATCAATTGAAAAATTGAGGAATTATGTAGAAAAAGTTCTTGGTCAAGCAGGAACTTTTTTTAGTATCAAAGAATACTAGTAAGTGGATTATTAACAAAAGGAGAACTACCCCGATGTTGCGTAAATCGTTAATCATATTAAGTACTACCATGATGCTCTGTACAGGGGTTATGGCGGCACCAAATTTTCCGGCCAAGAAAGATAGCATCGTTCAAGATAATCAGAAGATTATGGATGCTTCACAGGTTCAACAATTAAATGATTTTGTTGGTAAGCTTCCTGATAAATATAAGGTCGTTATTGTATCTACGACGGATGAAATGCCAACACAGAAATACACAGATGAGCTGTTTGATAATTATAAAATGGCTAATAATGAAATTCTACTTGTCCTTAATATGGAGAAAGAAGAACTAGGTATACACGTTGGTTCTGTTTATACCAATAAGGGAATATCGAATGAAGTGATTACAGGTGAAGTAGAAACCGGTTTTGTTCCCTATGCTAAGCAGAAATCGTATATGACAGGCCTTTCAACTGTGGCGCAACAATTGAGTGATAAGGTGAAGAATGGGAATAAACCCAACACCCAGAATACAACTACGAATGAGAAGTCAAGCAATACAGCATTCCCGACATGGCTATATATCCTTATGGGGGGGATCATAGTGCTCCTGTCGTTTGGGGTGTATAGCTTTGTTAAACGTAGAAAGCTGTTTAAAGAAATGGATGAAATAGAAGATTGGATGGATTCAATTGAAGATCGTATTAATCTACTAAAGCCAGACCCATCCTATGAAAAACAAGGAAAATCAGATGTGGTTGCCAATCTAATTGAGAAGGTTCGTAAGCAATCATTACCAAATGCTGAGGCTAGTTTACTTGAGGCAGAGGTCATGTGTGATCGATTTCGCTTCTTTAAGGTGACAAGTCAATTGCAACAGACGAAAGACTGTTTAGCACAGATTGATAGTGAAATTAGTCAGCTCCAGAGTAGAATGTTTCAGACGAAGGTAGCACTTGAGGAATGCGAACGTCTGCTAGATGAAATCCAGAAAACAAGTACAATTGTAGAAAGAAAGCTAGATGAGGCCAGATTTCATTATGGGGTTACCTTTCATGATTTACAATTGCAATGGGGTCAAATAGATCAAAAGCAAAAATCTACCGTCCTTGACAAGGTGGAGGATTATACTCTGTTTCTTCCTGAATTAAAGGAAATGAAACAGCTTCTGGTTGACATGTTAAAAGAAATTGATCGGTATCCACAACTTAAACAAGAGATAACGATTTCTGTGCCAAAGGAAATTAGAGAATTACATAGCGGAATACAAGAAATGATCGAAGGTGGCTACCGAATTCCCGCCGATCATTTTGAAGAAAGATTGAATGAACTAGATAAAGAAATAGTTGATTTACAAACTGCACTCACAGTGGGAGAGCTTGTTGGACTTGAAGAAAAGGTAGAACAAGTTAAAAGTAAGGTTGATTCTTTGTATGATTCGATGGAGGAAATTGTTACGAAGAAGGGGATGATTCAGCATTATCTTGTTGAAATCCCACAAACCTTAAATTCTCTTATTCAAGAAAAACAACAATTACAGGCAGATCTTGAGGAGCTTGCTTTGCGGTATTGTGTAAATGAGGGCGTGATTTTCAACTATTACACCAAGTTGCAGGAGACTTGTCAATTTACACAGGATCAGCTTTTTTTGATTGGTCAATTGGATACAGGTAATGATTTAGAATATATTCAAGCAGCTGATGTGTTGACTACAACATTACATGAGATAGATCAATTAATCCAAATGAGGGAAGAGGCTTATTTGGAATTAGAAGAATTAAGAAAAGGGGAATATGAAGCACAAGAAACTGTTCTGACGCTTCATGCCGAAATCGTGCGGATTGAGCAGCAAATTCGAAGACATCATCTGCCTGGAGTGCCTTCAAGTTTAATTGGTATGATCGAGGAAGGGAAGAATTCTTTACTAGGTATTGAAATGGCTTTAAATCAGAATCCACTCGAATTGCAACGAATCAATCAATTAGTTAAGGGTGCAAAGGAATTTAATATACTGCTTATTCAGCATGCTGGTTTGATCTTTAAGCATTGTCAGCAGGCTGAAGAGAGGATTCAGCAAACGAATCGCTATCGAAGTTATTGGAAAGACGTAAATGACCTATTGAATGAAGCGGAGAAGGCCTTTAGAGAATTAGATTTTGAGAAGGCTAATTTACTTGCAGGGCAAGCTAATGAATTGGCAAGGCAATACTTAGAGGGTAGTAATCGTTTGAACTTTCGTAAAAACAAAAATTGATTAGTACACATATGCAACAGAACTGTGCAAATTATAAAGAATACAGCGTTAGCTGTATTCTTTTTTTATTTATAAAAAATGTAATTATGGATATTATTCAAAAAAGTTCAATTTAACCTGTTGACAAGAATACTGTTATAACATTATTATATAACATAAGCAGAGCAAAATAAACTGTATTAACACAATGGAGTGTAATAGATAGATTGGATTATTCTTAGGGAACGGTGAGAAAGATAGTAGGAATAATCCGGATCTACTTGTTACTAGAAGTGGTACAGGATATTTAGGGACTGCTCAATACGAATAAAAAGAAGAAACGGGGAGAGAAACAATGAACAACAGAAATGAAGAAATGATGCTACTCGAAGAAAGCTGGAAGGCTGATCGTTGGAAAGGTATTACAAGAACATATTCATCTGCTGATGTTATTCGCCTTCGTGGATCTGTTGTTATTGAGCAAACATTGGCAAGAATGGGTGCTGAGCGTTTATGGAACCTACTTAACACTGAAGATTTTATCAATGCATTAGGAGCTTTAACTGGTAACCAGGCAGTACAACAGGTAAAAGCAGGACTTAAAGCTATTTACCTTAGTGGATGGCAAGTAGCTGCTGACGCAAACCTTGCTGGACAGATGTATCCAGACCAAAGCTTGTATCCTGCAAACAGCGTACCTGCTGTTGTAAAGCGTATTAACCAAGCGTTACAAAGAGCTGACCAAATTCAACAAATGGAAGGCAAAGGGGATACAAACTGGTTCGCACCAATCGTTGCGGATGCAGAAGCAGGATTTGGTGGACCTCTTAATGTATTTGAATTAATGAAAGCTATGATTGAAGCAGGTGCTTCCGGCGTTCACTTCGAAGACCAATTAGCTTCTGAGAAGAAATGTGGACATATGGGTGGTAAAGTATTAATCCCAACTCAAGCTGCTGTTCGTAACCTTGTTGCTGCTCGTTTAGCTGCAGACGTAATGGGCGTTCCTACGGTTATCGTAGCTAGAACTGATGCTAATGCAGCCAAATTAATTACAAGTGATGCTGATCCTTACGATCAACCATTCCTTACAGGAGAAAGATCTCCAGAAGGTTTCTATTACACAAGAGAAGGTATCGACCAAGCTATCAACAGAGGATTGGCTTATGCTCCATATGCTGACCTTATCTGGTGCGAAACTTCTGAACCAAATATTGAAGAAGCTAAACGTTTTGCTGAAGCAATTCATGCGAAATTCCCTGGAAAACTTCTTGCTTATAACTGTTCTCCTTCCTTTAACTGGGAAAAGAAATTGGATAAAGAAACAATCGCTAAATTCCAACGCGAACTTGGAAAAATGGGTTACAAATTCCAATTCGTTACACTTGCTGGTTTCCATGCTCTAAACTACGGCATGTTTGAATTAGCTAGAAAATATAAAGATAATGGTATGGCTGCATACTCTGAATTACAACAAGCAGAATTTGCTAGTGAAGTTCATGGTTATACAGCTACAAGACACCAAAGAGAAGTGGGTACAGGATATTTTGATGATGTATCCCAAGTTATCTCTGGTGGAACATCTTCTACAACAGCATTAACTGGTTCTACTGAAGAAGAACAATTCCACGCTTAATGAACTTTTAAATAAAAAGAGAAATACCCACTTAAGAAGTGGGTATTTTTTGTTTTGTTTCCTGATATTTCAATACAGCTTTAAAGATACCATAAAAAGACGAGCTTGTTAAAAAGTGGATATTTTTACTGTAAACACTATAACAAAGTTTTAAAATAACAGAAACTTAAAAGTATTTTGATTAATGTGAAGTTTATCACATCATAGAACTTTGAAGAATGGTATTTTATACATAAATGTAGCAATCTAACGCAGAATGAAAGGAGTGGAATCATGCACATTTTGGTTTGTATTAAGCAAGTTCCAGATACCAAGATCATTAAAGTAGATCCAAAAACGAATACATTGGATCGACGTGGAATTCCTGCAATTCTTAACCCCTATGATGCACATGCTGTGGAAGAGGCTGTTCGCTTAAAAGCTCAATATGGGGGGAAGGTAAGTGTCCTTACCATGGGACCACCACAAGCTGTGGCAGCGATCCGCAAGTGTATCCAAATCGGAGCGGATGCTGGTTATATGATTTCCGACAGAGCCTTCGCTGGAGCTGATACATTAGCAACTAGTTATGCATTAACAAAGGCTATCGAGAAGATTTCTAAACAGGAACATGTGGATGTGATTCTAACAGGAAAAATGACGATTGACGGAGATACTGGACAGGTTGGTCCTGGTATTGCTAGAAGATTAGATATTCCTGCCTTAACCTTCGTTAGGAAGGTAGAAGCAGTGAATGCATCTGGTAATGAGATTGTCGTAGAAAGAAAGCTGCCTGATGGCTATGAGGTTATTCAGTCCGCAATGCCGTGCCTCCTCGCTGTAGAGAAGGAAATTAATGAAGTGTCCTATTCACCTATGCCTAATATGATTCGAGCAGCAAATTATGAACCCGAGATTTGGACGGTAGATCAGCTTAATGATGTTGATCGTTCCAAGCTAGGGTTAAAGGGATCACCAACTGTTGTTGGGAAGATGTTCAGTCCTCCAAAGCCAGAAGGTGGCAAACAATTGGAAGGCACACCAGATCAGCAGGTTGGTCAATTGGTAGAGCTACTTCTTAAAGAAAAGAAAGAGCTTATAATCTCCAAAGGAGGGGCCTAGGGATGATTGGTGAAATCGAAGATTACAAAGGAATTTGGGTTTATATCGAGCAGAATGATCAAGAGATTGCTGGTGTATCCTTAGAATTATTAGGTGCTGGAAGACGTCTAGCAGATAAACGTGGTGTAGAACTTTGTGGTGTTTTACTGGGCCATGAAGTGAAGTCACTAGCAACTACACTCTATGAATACGGTGCTGATAAAGTATACATCATAGATGATCCTATCCTTAAGAACTACCGTTCAGAAACTTACCGTGAGGGTTTTGTTAAATTAGTTAATACGTATAAACCTGAGATTGTACTTTATGGGGCCACATCTAACGGTAAAGATTTGGCCAGTGCAGCAGCCACCGACTTAGAAACAGGATTAACCGCTGATACAACTATGTTAGATGTCAATGATGAGACAGGGTTACTAGAAGCAAGTCGTCCTGCTTTTGGTGGTAACATTATGGCAACGATTCTTTGTAAAAAACAACGTCCACAGATGGCAACTGTTCGTGCAAAAGTTATGAAAGCTATTGAACCTATTAAAGGACGTACCGGAAGCATCGTTGAAGAAAAGATTAGTATGAAGGAAGAAGATGTACGAACTAAGGTACTGAAGGTTGTTAAGGAAGTTGGAAAAAAGGTAAAGCTTGATGAAGCACATATCATTGTAGCTGGGGGAAAAGGCTTAAAAGACGATAAGGGCTTTGCCCTCTGCCATCAATTAGCTGATGTTCTAGGGGCTACTGTAGGAGCTTCAAGAGATGCGGTTGAGGCAGGTTGGATTGATCACCATCATCAAATTGGCCAAACAGGTGTAACGGTAACACCAAAAATCTATTTTGCGATTGGAATCTCTGGAGCTGTACAGCACGTTGCAGGGATGCAAAATTCAGAGTACATCATTGCTATTAATATAGATCCAAATGCTCCAATCTTTGATGTTGCTACATATGGGATTGTGGGAGATGCATTTACAATTGTGCCCAAATTAATTGAACAGTTTTCTAAAGTTAAGCAGGGCGGTGAATTAATGTATGGCTAATCATAAATTTGATGTAATCGTTGTTGGGGCAGGACCTGCTGGAACTGCTTGTGCATTGACAGCTGCAAAAGCGGGGCTTGATGTTCTACTAATTGAACGTGGAGAATATCCTGGTGCCAAAAATGTAATGGGAGGCGTTCTTTACCGGAAACAGCTAGAAGAATTAGTCCCAGAATTTTGGAACGAGGCTCCTGTGGAAAGACCGATTGTTGAACAACGCTTCTGGATGCTTGGTGAAGAGTCATTGTTTGACATGGGATATAAAGGGATGGAATGGTCTCAGGCACCCTACAATAATTTCACAGTCTTGAGAGCCAAATTTGACCAATGGTTCGCAGGCAAGGCAATGGAAGCAGGAGCCATTTTAGTCACTGAAACAGTCGTTAAGGAATGCCTTGTTGAGAATGGCAAAGTGATAGGTGTTAGAACAGACCGTCCAGATGGAGATGTTTATGCAGATGTAGTTGTTTTAGCAGATGGGGTAAATTCTCTACTCGGAAAACAACTTGGCTTTCATAAAGAACTCAAACCGGAAGAGGTAGCTTTAGCTGCCATGGAAGTATTAGATCTTCCAGCAGAAAGAATAGAAGACCGCTTTCGTTTAGAGCCTAACCAAGGTTGTACTGTTGAGATCTTTGGGGATGGAACGAAAGGAATTGTGGGAACAGCCTTCTTATATACCAATAAGGATAGCATTAATATTGGGGTGGGTACGACCCTTTCAGGGCTCATTAAATCTCGTATGCGCCCTTATGATTTATTAGAATATGTGAAGAATCATTCAATGATTCGTCCATATATTAAGGATGCTAAACCAGCAGAATATGCAGCACACTTAATCCCAGAGGGTGGATACAATTCGATACCAAAATTAGTTGGAAATGGTGTTATGGTGTGTGGAGATGCAGCTCAGCTTGTAAATGGTATTCATAGAGAAGGATCCAACATGGCGATGACATCGGGTCGTCTAGCAGCAGAGACAATTTGTCTTGCTAAGCAAGCCAATGATTTCTCTGAGAATATGTTAGATTCTTATCGTAAGAACCTAATGAATAGCTTCGTTGGTCGAGATCTTGAGAAATATAAAAATGCTACACATACATTCGAAAATTATCCACAGTACTTTAATGAATATATCCCATTTGTTAATCGTGCAGCAAGCGAATTCTTTACCGTGGATGGAACGCCAAAACGGGATAAACAAAAGAAAATTATGTCATCCATGTTTGAAGGACGCGGAAAGTGGGCGACCATTCAAGACCTATATAGAGCTTGGAAGGTGATGAAATAATGAGTGCGGTACCTAAGACGAATACATTAGAGGATAAACAATATACCCTTCGATTCAAATGTGATACCGAATCCCATTTACAGGTATTAGACTATGATGTATGTGCTAACCAATGTCCTGATAAGCTTTGTACCCTATTCTGCCCGGGAGAGGTTTATAAGTGGGAAGGAACTCGGATGCAAGTAGGATACGAAGGCTGTCACGAGTGTGGAAGCTGTCGTATTGGATGCCCACATGAGAATATCAAGTGGGAATATCCTAAGGGTGGACATGGTATTGTGTTTAGGATGGCGTAGAATAAAATAGGAAGTACAAGAGAGTATGAGAAGGAAACCATCCTAACTCATACTCTTTTTAATTTGAATTTATAGCACCGAAAATAATAATTCCCACAATAGCAACCCCAAAAGAACCCAACAAGAAATTGATTAATGTATTATTAATGGAAGCTCCACCTAATTGAACGGGGGAATTAAATGAAGATCCACAGTTTGAACAGATTCTAGTACTTGATACAGAGGTATTTTTACAAACTTTGCATTTCATATAATCACCTTGTTCTAGAAGAATTCAGCGAATATTATTTTAAACAAATTTGAGAATAGATGCAAATAGATTTTGATAGCAATATTACTTGTTTGTGGAAAAATAATATTTTAATGTATTCATAAAAACGTCTGCACGATCTTTATATTCAAGCTTCCCGCAAATGGCATAAAGCTTCATATAATGGTTGTACGAATCCAATAACTTATCAATTAATTGATATTTCTTCTCCTTTGGAAGGTTCAACACTCCCAACTTTACCACTTCCTTGCTTCTTTTTAATCATTTTTGCCGGCTCAATGTGGATTTCAAACCTAAATAGAAAAAGTTTTTTTGGATTTTAATGGAATATTTTTATGGATTGGAAGGAAAATAAACATAAGTTTTGAATAGGAGGGATAAATCTGTGGATGTAACGAGAGCGCAAGAAATTTATCAAGCGAATGAAAGAATCAATGTGGAATTTGAAGGGAAGCCTGTATGGATTGAAGGGATAGATAATCAAAGTAAGACAGCACGTGTTTATAAGGAAGGTAACCCCCAGGATAAACTTACCGTTGCTGTTAGTGAACTTGTCGAAATTCAATAAGTTGAACCTCCCATAATATGGGAGGTTTTTTATGTCTTGGGAAATTTATTTAATACCTTCTATGCATAGATTGGTTAAATTTTATCTTGGCCAAGCAGTGGTATATTTTTGGAGCAGATAATGAGTCTATAGGTGATAAAAGTCGGTATCGACTAATAGACTATATTGAATCAAAAAACGATATCAGAACGTATGATGATCATATCAGATGGCTAAAAAATGGCAGAGGAGAGATTCATATGCGCTTGAAGGACCAAATCGCTATGATCACAGGGGGAGGTAGTGGATTAGGGAAAGAATCAAGCCTTCTCTTCGCACAAGAAGGAGCAACTGTGGTCATAGTGGATGTTAATCAAAAATCCGGTGAGGATACGGTGGAGGAAATTCAGAAATCAGGAGGCAAGGCTTGCTTCCGTAAATTTGATGTTGGGAATCATCAGGAGGTTCAGAATCAGGTCCAAGAAATTTATGATCAGTTTGGTAGTATTGATGTTCTTATCAATAATGCCGGTATTACTCGCGATGCCCTCATTCATAAAATGACCTACGATCAATGGGAACAATTACTAAGAATTAATCTAAGTGGGGTTTTTAATTGCACAAATGCGGTTGTACCTATTATGAGAGAGAAAGGGTATGGTCGTATTATTAGTACCTCTTCTGTAGTTGGCTTGTATGGTAATATTGGGCAGACCAATTACGCTGCTGCAAAGGCGGGGGTAATTGGTATGACTAAAACATGGGCTAAAGAATTAGGCCCTAAAGGTATAACTGTTAATGCGGTTGCTCCAGGCTTTATTCGTACACCAATGACAGATGCTGTTCCAGAGAAAATTTTGAAAATGATGGAAGAAAAAGTTCCCGTTCGCCGTTTAGGAGAGCCCCGTGATATAGCCAACGCCTACCTATTCCTCGCACTTCCTGAATCCTCCTACATTAATGGCAGTATCTTAAGTGTTGATGGTGGTCTTGTTCTGTAAATTATAGTTAAGGATTTTCTATAGCGAATTCGAATGAAACCCTTACTCTCGAGACATCCTAGGTGTGGAGGTGAAGGATCCATGCCACAAGTAGATGTTAAATGCTCTGTAGCCAATTGTAATTACTGGGGGCAAGGTAATAATTGTACAGCACCGTCAATCATGGTAGATATCGATCGACATGGTAATTTAACCACAGAGATGGCTTCTGAACTTGGAAATACCCATCAAGATCAGGCAACAACTTCTAAGGAAACCTGCTGTCGTACGTTTAAACCAAAGAAAAGTTAGTTATCGAACACCTGGTTATTCCAGGTGTTTGATTTTTTTTACATGTATAATATTTGCAGCATATTCAAGCATACTTCAACACATCCTACAAATACCCTGAGCAGAAAAGAGGGATGCTTCTTGGGACTTGATAGGGAAAGGCAAAACGAGGACAGATTGTTCAATGAGGAAACTGCCGTCGAGATCATTCCACGTGTTCAAACAAACCCGTCAAGAAGAGAAGATCTTAAGGGGGTTAATGGGTTAACAAATACCTCTCTAGCTCCTGTACAGGAGGGTGCTAATGGATCAGCCTTGGGAGTAACAGGGTTGATGCTTTCCATTGCATCCCTATTTTTACTTCCTTTCTTACTGTCCTTATTTGGAATTGGTGCTGGACTTTTTGCCTACAAAAGAGGTGCTACTGGCTTTGGTCGATGGGCCATTGGAATTGGGGTTGTCTCTTTTATTAGTTCGATGATTTTTGCGCCATTCTTAGGGTAAATGTAAGCCCCGAAATAATCTTTTTGGGGCTTCTTTTCAGTTGGTTTCATTTTTGCTTTAATGGAGGATAAGTTACTGACATACTTTTGACATACATTTATGTTATTTTGTTTTTTAAAAGGGGGAGTATGATGACCATTCGAACAAAAAGGAGGCCAGATTCAATCCGTGTGCTGGTGGTCGATGACGATCCCTATATCTGTGAACTCGTAAGTCTTTATTTAAAAAAAGATGGATTTCAGGTTTTAATTGCTACAGATGGAAGGGAATGTTTAAATATTCTACACCAAGAATCAATCCATCTGATCATTCTTGATATCATGATTCCTTTCATCAATGGATGGGAAGTTTGTAAACAAATTCGAGAAACAAGTGAAATACCTATTCTTATGCTTTCGGCAAAGGGAGAAAATCAGGATAAGGTAGAGGGACTTACTATAGGTGCAGACGATTATGTAGTCAAGCCTTTTAACCCTAATGAACTGGTTGCTCGGGTACATTCGTTAATTCGCAGAAGCTATGAATTTCCAAAGCCAAACACGAATACGTTGTTTATTCGAATTGGACAACTTCAAATAGATTTGCAGTCCTACACTGTGACCATTTCACAAGAGCTTATTGACCTGACACCAAGGGAATTTAAGCTACTTGTGATGTTTGCGAAGCACCCAAATCAGGTCCTAACCAGACAACAGCTTCTTGATCAAGTTTGGGGAGAGGACTACTTCGGAGATGATCGTGTTGTCGATGTCTTTGTTAAACGATTAAGAAAAAAATTGGTGGATGAGCATTCTGAATGGGAAATTCAAACGATTTGGGGAACAGGCTACAAACTAAAGGTGATGGAAAATAATGTTTAAGTCCATCTTTCAGAAGCTTCTTTTTAGTTACATGTTAGTCTTTCTTGTGGGTTTCGGCTTTATTGCTTGGGGAATGAGCTATATGATGAAGGATTTTATTTTTCACCAGAAGGAAGTTTTTCTAGAGGCGCAAGCCAATCCGATTGCTCACCAGCTGCAAGAGGTAGCTTCAGGGAATCTAGCCCCTGACCAAGCAAAAAAATTATTGGATGATATCCAACGTTCTATGCATGTTCGCATTGATTTTTTCTACCGAGGAAATAGTGGAAAATTAAAAGAGTTCCCGATCCTCTCTAGAAAAGAATTGATTGACCCTACTTTAATTGAAGATGTATTTACGGGTCATGTAGTTCATCACATGGGAACATTTAAAAAACATGATGATATTAATTTTCTAACTATGGGATTTCCTTTTGGGGAAGGTGGACAAATTACAGGTGCTCTTTTTTTGCATACACCAATTTTGGAATTGAAT
>DATFAS010000170.1:0-6072 GCA_035254305.1 Bacillota bacterium | reverse complement strand
ATCAAACAAACAAAAAACAATGCGCAAAAGAATAATGTTCATATATTATATAATTAATTGCAAATATAAAAGTTATTATTTAATATAAAAGTAAGAGTTTGGAAGAAAGGAGTGAAAAGGTTGAGGAATTCCATCGAATTTGAAGTTTATGGAGATTACGCTTTGTTTACGGATCCATTGACCAAGCTAGGAGGGGAAAAGCTATCCTATCAGGTGCCGACCTATCAGGCCCTCAAAGGGATTGTGGAAAGCATTTACTGGAAACCTACGATCCAGATTGTGATTCATGATTTGCGTGTGATGAATCCGATACGGATGGAATCGAAAGGGATCCGACCGATGAACTACAATGGAGGGAATTCCCTCGCGTATTTTACGTATTTAAGAGACGTGAAATATCAGGTTCGAGCTAGTTTTGAGTTTAATCTCCATCGTCCTGAATTAGCTTTTGACCGAAACGAAAATAAACATCACAATATCCTCAATCGTGCCCTTCGAGCAGGAGGAAGAAGAGATATTTTCCTTGGTACCCGTGAATGCCAAGCTGATGTGAGACCGTGCTGCTTTGGAGAAGGGAAAGGTTACTACGATCAAATCGAGGAGTATCATTTTGGAACAATGTTTCACGGGTTCAATTATCCTGATGAAACAGGTAGAAATGAGATGGAGGTTCGTCTTTGGCAACCTGTGATGAAAAAAGGGTTCATCGAGTTTGTTCGACCGGAGAATTGCAAATTGATACGTTCATTAGGGATTCGAACTCCTAAAGGATTTGATGCTTCCAATGTTACATCGGTAGATGAACTTGAATCGGAGATAGGAGGGGTCTAATGAGTTGGTTGTACCGTTTATATCAAACCTATGAATCCAACTCAGACCGTGTAGGTGTCTTTGAAAGGAAATACAACGGACAAGAATATACGTTAGTACCTATCTCACATACCACACAGAAAGCCCATATTGAAGTAGAAATCACAGAAGATGGCGAGTTCCATTCGGCCACGGTCATTGAAGAAGATGGAGATACCGTTATTCCTTGCACGGAAAAATCGGCGAGTCGCACAGGTTTAACCGTTGCGCCATATCCGCTCCATGACAATTTGGGATATGTAGCAGGTGATTTTGTTGCCTATGGTGGACAATCCAAGGCAAAAGAAAATCCATTTCATGTGTACCTTGAAAATCTTCGTGAATGGGCTGAATCCCCTTACGTCACAGACAAAGTAAAAAGTATCTACCGGTATGTAAGCAAAGGACGACTAATTGAAGATTTGCTGCAAGAAAGAATTTTATTTTTAGATGCACAAGGCACGTTGATTTCCACTTGGAATGCCAAAGCCCATGCGGAGCTATCCGCTGAGAAGCCTTTGTTGTATAAAGTGCTTGATGGGGAAGCGAAAAGTGCGTTTGTCCGTTTCAATGTTCGTTCCTTGGATGACTATACACCTGTGTGGAAAGACCCAACCATGTATGAGTCCTTCATTCAATATTATCGGGAGCAGATGGATGATCGAGATTTGTGTTATGTAGCGGGAGAGTGGTTACCGAAAACAACCAAACATCCTACGAAAATACGTCATGCCGCAGACATGGCGAAACTAATCTCAGCGAACGATGATAAAGGACTTACTTATCGGGGGCGTTTGTCGGAAAGTGATGAAGTAGCTTGCATCAGCTATGAAGTATCACAAAAAGCCCATAATGCTTTAAAATGGCTCATTCAGCGTCAAGGCAAAAAGATGGGCGATCGTGTCTTTCTGGTTTGGGGCAACGATGACACGCATACTTTAGATCTCCTCGAAGATACCTTTTCTCTTGTACCCACTGATTACGTGACTGAAGTCGAAAAAAAATCGTATACACATGAAGAACTTGCCCATGAATTAGCGAAAGCCCTCGATGGGTATCAAAACAAATTAGCAGATAAATCTTTTGCCAAAGTGACGATTTTAGTATTGGACCACGCAACGACTGGAAGAATGGCGGTCTTGTACTATCGAGATATGGACAAAGAACTTTATTTTGAGAAATTGGTTCAATGGCATTCCACTTGTGCTTGGCTTCAACGCTACAAGCTTGAACATCAATACCTACAATTCTACGGAGCACCTTCGACAAAAGATATTGCCTTCGCAGCTTATGGGCCAAAGGCAGATGCTAAAGTGGTGAAAGCTTGCGTAGAAAGGCTTCTCCCTTGCATTGTGGATGGACAAAAAATTCCTTTCGATATCGTACGTTCTGCGGTCCAAAGAGCCTCACGACCAACAACCATGGAAGAATGGGAATGGGAAAAAACACTGAATGTAGCTTGTTCTATTGTGAACAAACAATTGATTGATCAAAAGGAGGGGTATTCTGTGTCACTCGATACTGAAACCAATGACCGAAGCTATTTATTTGGTCGATTGTTAGCTGTTGCAGATGCACTTGAAAAACGTGCTTTACGGGCAGCCAATGAAAAAAGACCGACCAATGCAGCCCGATATATGCAAGTTTTTCCTCAACAACCGGAAAAAACATGGAAGGTTATTCAAGAAAGCTTGCTCCCGTATCAAAATCGTTTAGGACAAAAGGCAAGTGATCTCAATCGAATCATCGATGACATCATGGAAAAATTTGATTATTTGTCCTTTAACAATGCTCCACTTTCGGGTAAGTATCTATTAGCTTTTAGTTGCCAACGAAATGCGATTTACCAGAAAAAAGAAGATAAGGAATCAAAGGAGGAATAAATCATGGTATTAAATCATAAGGTTGATTTTGCAGTTATCTTTTCCGTCCATAACGCTAATGCGAATGGGGATCCACTTAACGGGAATCGTCCGAGACAAAGTTTTGATGGGTTTGGAGAGATGTCACGAGAGGCGATCAATCGCAAGATTCGCAATCGCCTTCAAGATATGGGAGGGGCCATTTTCGTACAATCCGACGATCGTGTAGATGATGGATTCCGCAGTTTGAAAGAACGCATGGAGAATCATCCAGAACTAGGTAAACTATTGAAAGTAAAGAATTTTTCGTCTGAGGAATTCAAAAAAATTGCTTGCCAAGTTTGGGATGATGTACGGTATTTCGGTCAAGTCTTTGCTTTCAAAGGAAAAAACAAAAGTGAAGATGGAATCTCTGAACGGGTAAGAGGTCCTGTTACGATCCGTATTGCAAGAAGTGTGGATCCGATTACGATTAATAGTATGCAAATTACGAAAAGTGTCAATTCGGAGCCTGGTGAAAAAATGAGCTCAGATCGCATGGGGATGAAACACCTTGTAGATTTTGGAATCTATGTCGTCTATGGTAGCATTAACACCCAACTGGCTGAGAAAACAGGGTTTACGCTAGACGATGCAGAAAAATTAAAGCAAGCCCTTGTAACTCTGTTTGAAAATGATGAATCCTCGGCTCGACCAGCCGGTAGTATGCGGGTACAAAAGGTCTATTGGTGGGAGCATCCAACCAAAATGGGATTGTGCTCGTCTGCTAAAGTGCATGAGTTGCTCACCATCCAATCTAGCGTGGAGCAACCGATGTCGTTAGATCAGTACCTTATCCAATTAAATCAGATGGAAGGGTTAAATGTAGAAGTTTTGGATGGTTTTTAAGAGGAATATGGTTTCTTGGTGCGAATCGGAAGTGAACATGGTTTTGCTGGGGGATTCGCACCTCTTATTTTGTTGTGGATTGTGGTAAATAAAGGTAAAATATAAGAAAAGGAAAGACCTAATTGTAAATATTCGCACTTTTGGGTGGTTGAATCCTTACCATCACTGGCATGAGAATTGCCATTGTCGCACTCTACATGAGTGCGTGGATTTAAATCATTCCATCATTTTTCCATTTTACATCATAATCGTCGCACTCTACATGAGTGCGTGGATTTAAATACCAGCTCCTGCAGCTCCTTTAATTCATCCATGGTCGCACTCTACATGAGTGCGTGGATTTAAATCTTCAATGAGGCTGACTGAAGGCATGCAAACCCGTCGCACTCTACATGAGTGCGTGGATTTAAATTATGCTTATCAATTTAATCAAGTAGTCAATGCATGTCGCACTCTACATGAGTGCGTGGATTTAAATAATATAGGTTTATCCTAAGTCTCACATTTTTGCAAGTCGCACTCTACATGAGTGTGTGGATTTAAATTATTCAAACGGTGACGAATCAGGTTTGGAAACAGGTCGCACTCTACAACTAGAGTCAGCAGGAAAAGTAATTGCAACAGCAACGAAGACAGTAAAAACCAATTAAGGAATTAAAGAGTGGGGGTGAATCCTCACTCTTTGTGTTAAATAAAGGAATCAATCTTTAAAAAGACTCGACCTGTTAAATTGCTTAATCACATTTGGTTTAGATTTAATTTACACAAACAAAAAATCCAGTTTCACTATAGGTAGTTGGTATTATTTGTAAGTTGCTCTCATAGGGGTAGTACCAAGATTTTTGACAAAACATACGCTAATACAATGAACATGACTTTTGCGTCGCTTTTTACATAGGAAGTTGCTCAAGCGGTGAAATCGTGCATAACATAAGGAAAAAGTGTCGTAAAAAGTAATTCATGTTGCTGAAGTAACGGGAGTTTAGCGGAGCAAATCTTGCTATAATTGGTGTAAAAGTACGCAATTTTGCAACTTTCATAGAACAAGCAATGAACAAAAGAAAATATGCTTACAATCGGGAGTTAGCCTAATGAAAATATTAGAGGTCACATCAAAAGGATTCACCTTGACTGATAATGATGGTAAGAATACTTTTGTTAATCTTGAAGAGTGCAATGAACATTGGGTAATGTATAACAAAAGGCGTACCAATTGGTCAGAGGGTGAATGGGTTGAATTTCAGACTAAGAGTAAGTATGTAGGGCAAAGGGATATTTGTGCCAATCCACCTTTCTATGAATTTTTCACAAAACCTTTTACCAGAATTGAGATACATACTAAGGAAGAATTTGAAGAATTGAAAATGAAATTACTTGAAGTCGGTTGGACAACTATTGATTTGAGTTAACTGTGCTAACGGGCAGGATTGTGCAATAAAGGGATTCGGGAGATTTTGTTTATTTCGCTATTGGGAAGTATAACGCAGGTTAAAGTGTTTTTTTAAATGTACAGAATTGGAGGATTTGGTACAATATTTATGGGTTAAGCTTAGATTAGTTGAGTTAGAAAGGTGAGATGAGATGAGTAAAGTTGAACCAATTAACAAGTGGGATTTGAATCGTATTGTCTTCATTGGTCGGGTTTGGGATGAATACATGCGAATGTTTAACCTTACCCAAGGAGAACTAATGGGGCGTAAGATTCTTGATTGCCCTGCTGGAGCATGTTCTTTTACTGCCGTATCTAATCGACTTGGAATGGATGTTACAGCATGTGATATTGCATACCACCACCCTGTTGATGAATTGGAGCAAAAAGGTTTACAAGATATTGAAACCACCATGTTTAATATGGAAAAAGCTGATATTCAAAAGAACTTCTTGTGGGATTATTTCAAGTCTGTTGATGAATTGAAACAGATAAGAACACAAGCATTGAATGAATGTATATCAGACATGAAACAGAATGATATAGAAACTCGCTATATTCCTGCTGTTTTGCCAACCTTACCTTTTGGTGATAAGCAGTTTGACTTAACACTTTCAGCAAATTTTCTATTTCTTTACGAAGATAGATTGGATTATGAATTTCATCTGCAAACAATAGAAGAACTTATGCGTGTAACCAAAAATGAAATAAGGATTTTTCCTACAACCAATTTTGCATGTGAAAGATACAAATATTTGGATGAAATAATTCGTGACATACAGAATTTAGGATGGAATACTGAAGAAATTAGTGTTGATTATGAATTTCAAAAGAACACAAATACCATGTTAAAAATAGTTAAGTAAAACGTTAGAATGATGCTTACTAATTGTAGGCATCATATTTTTGGTGTGCCACGCATGGCGATTAACTAGGTGGTGAAAGTCCACTGTGGGGGTTTGTAGTTACCAACCACTAGTCAAGAGCAAGGGTGTCCACCGTGAGGTGGAATCTGAAGGAAGCTGGAGACAAAACTCTGACCCA
>DATFAS010000169.1:0-18530 GCA_035254305.1 Bacillota bacterium | reverse complement strand
ACAAGTGGACAGAAAGCAGCGGTTAACGGGGTGTTGAATTGTAGTGTTCTTGATGGCTGGTGGAATGAGGGGTATAACGGTCAGAATGGATGGGCTATGTTGGGAGATGTAAATAATGGGGATCCAGATATTCAGGATAGTGAAGACTTATATAAGATCCTTGGGGAAGAAATCATTCCTCTTTATTATTCTAGGATAGAAGGTCTACCATTAGGATGGATGACGAAGATGAAGGAATCTCTTAAATCCCTTACACCAGTATTTAGTACCAGCTGTATGGTTGCAGAATATTGGTGTAGACTCTATATTCCAACAGCAATTCGTGGAAGGAGATTTGAAGAGAATGGAATGGAACTGGCGCAGAGAGTAGCAGCTTATAAAAAACACATCCGGTCTCATTGGGGCCAAGTACGAATCCAATCCACTAAATTGGTTGCGGGAGAGATACGAGGTTCACACCATCTTGGAACAACGGGCTCCACTATTTATGTAACGGTTAATTTGGGAGCCATTTGGTATAAGGATGTTCAGGTGGAAGCTGTGGGCTCTAACGGAAAAAATGGGGTTTGGCGTATCGAGCTTCAATATCTTCATAGTACATGTGATGGGGATTATGTTTTTGCTGGTTATTATGCAGGAACATACAAGGAGTGGGAAGAATCGAATGCGAATGTTCGCGTCGTTCCGGTGAGCCCAGATTTTCAGCATGAATTCGAACTAGAATTATCCACATGGGGATAATTCATTACGGAACGAATCGAGCCATGGTTGGTATGCTAGGTAATCATGGCTTTCCTTCATTAATCCTTACTTTGAATAACCAATAGATATCCAGTGCTAAGAGAAATTGATCCTTCCTCTTTGACTATTATGTTACTCACCCCTAAGGATTGCCCTATACACAGAGTTGCATTATTTAATGGATATAAGAATCCTTCTAGAGTAATTCCGGTAACCTGCATACTAAGGGGTAAAAGGGAAACGTGGGTAAAACGACCTTTTCTCATTTTCGTTGTCTGACTGATTACTCGAATCTCATTATTCGTATCGATGATTCGGCAGGGGATATCAGCCTCTAGTCCCTTATAGAGTAAATGGACATTGGCAAGAGAATGGTCAAAACGGCTGCCTGTAGCACCGAGTAGGATGATTTCTGAGGGTTGTTGAAGAATGGCCCAACGAAATGCCATTTCTGTATCCGTTAAGTCCTTCATAATGGGATCACAGGAAACAAGATGATGAATCTCCTTCTGTAGAAGGGATAACTCCTCTTGGCTCACGGAATCAAAATCACCAAATGCATGATCAGGAATCACTCCATGTTGCCATAGGTACCAAGCCCCACGGTCCACGCCGATCACCAAATCACCAGCTTCTATGACCTCAAGAGCCCACTCCCCTAATTGTCCTCCGGTAAATATTAGTATGCGCTTCTCCATTCTTTTCTCCACCTTATTCTCTACTCATTACATAAGAATCATTATACCAACCATGATCACATCAAGTAAAATGAATCAAGGAGCCCTCAATGAACTAAGGCTCCTTGATTTGTATTATTTATAACGAATGTATCCAGAAACCTCAGCAAAAAATTCAGTAATTGCACTAAGCATTTCAAGTGATTGGAAAGCAAAGATCGGAAGGGCAACCAAGTATAATAATCCATCACCAATCCATTTAAACAGATGCATTCTGTCTACCTCCTTTAATTAGGCTTACCCATGTGATTAGGAAGAGGTACTTTACAGAATGAAAGGGTCAAGAGAGGACCGAATGGTTTGATGGATAAGAAATGCCCTTACAAAGTGAAAGGAAGGTACTTCAATGTAGTGCTGATTAATGTTTGCGGTGATGGAGAGTATATCAACAGAACTTGGGAGCTTGGGGGCTATTATGGGAATAGGAAAGGTTTGTTTGATGGTAAGATAGCTTATATAACCAGCAAAAACAATAGGTAGTAAAGGGAGTAAATCGAAATAGGCTCCTTCCACCAAAAAATCGAATTCCACCTAAGGGTCACCTCCTCTTAACCGAAGAATTAAGGGAAGTTAAGTATGTATGTTATCGTGATGGTGGTGTAATGGTAATAAAGATCACTTAGTAAATTCGGTTACTATCTATTATATAAAGCAAATCCCGAATAATTCCAATTATCAAAGGGGTATGCCCCTAAATATTAGGATAAGGCTAACTCTTGGCTGGATTTTTCTTTTATACTAAGATTACAAAGAACAATGCTTAAGGGGAGACAATGAAAAAGAAGGGAAATTTCACTCACTACTCGATTTTCTTTGCTTTACTTCTTTTTAGTACGGCATTTTCGCTTAATGCTGAACTATGGATGATTCAGAAATTGAATAATTTTGGGCTTTATCATTCTTTACTGGAAGTGTTATCGGAGAAATATGTAAAGATTTCTCTTTGGATTATGTTATTTCTGCTATTTTTTATGTTTTTTGCTGCACTGAAATTAGCCGCAGAAACGCTAATGGAGCTATCTATATTTGTTTTTGTGCGTTCCGTGCAAACTGAACAGACTGCAGAAACTGTGGAGATAAAAACAAAGGGAGTTTCCTGGAGTGGTCGTTTTTTTCTCGTTTTTGGCCTGATATCGATTTTTTGTTTTCCATTTTTAATCATTCTTATTCTTTTATTCTTACTAGCTTCGGTGTTGTCTTTCATGATGACTCTCTACCGATTGAGTGATCAGATGGAAGTCTTTCAAATGATTGGATTTGTCTTTCTGAATTTTTTCTTTTGGGGAGCATCTGCATCAACAGTGGTTTATATTTTATTAAAGTTATTTAATGGTTTAACCAAAAGTATTGGATTATGAGGCAGTCTTATGTAGGGGTAGACTGCCTCACATTTTATTTAGCGGCTTGCATCAGTTCTTTCCAAATAAGTAATTGAGGATGGGATTGTTCTAAGGATGACATGTTTGTAGGCTGATCATACCCAACCCAAACACCGGTTGTATACTTCTCATTTAGTCCGATAAACCAAAGATCCTTTGCCTCATCCGTTGTTCCGGTTTTTCCACCAATATATCCGTCTCCATTATCCACAGCGGTAGCCGTTCCTTCTTTCACCACCTTCGATAATAACACTCTCATTTTCTCATTTGTAGCCTCTTTCCAAACGGGTGTGTAAGTGTCTGTCCATTGAAAGAGGGGGGTTCCCTGTAAATCAGTGATTTTCACAATGGCGTGTGCTGGCTTATAGCTCCCTTGATGAGAGAAGGTAGTATAAGCATCTGTTAATTCAAGTGGTGTAACTCCATACGTAAATCCTCCTAAGGCACTAGGAAGCCGTTCATCCTCCGTTGTTATTTTGTGAAAGGAAAAGGGCTGTAAATATGAAAAAGCTTTAGTTACTCCGATATTGTCTAATAAACGAACTGCAGGAGTATTCAATGAATACTTAAGAGCCGTTTCTAAAGGGACCATTCCATATTGGCTGCCTCCATAGTTTTCCGGGCAATACCCATTCTTGCAGAAGTTACTTGCATCCACTAAGGTTGTGATCGGGACAGGATGAAGATCAAGATAGGGGCCATAAACAAGGATTGGCTTAATCGCTGACCCTGGCTGGCGGTAGCTTTGAAAGGTTCGATTAAGGCCATGACGTTCCACATTCTTCCCACCCACTAAAGCCTTGATCTGGTTAGAAGAGTGGTCAATAACGACAATAGCTCCTTCTATTTGCGATTTAGGAAGCTGATCTAATAGGGCTGTTTTGGCTTGCTGCTGTAGATTAGGGTCAAGAGAGGTGTAAATCTTTATTCCACCCTCGTACAATTTCTCCATACGTTTTTTCAATTCTGCCTGGAGATCCTTTTTCTCAGTTTCAGATGCTTTGGCTAATTTTTCAGTATATCCTTCCTGCAAAGCTACCAAATCGACAACCTCTTGATCGACATAGGAGGTATAGTCAGGATAGAGATGAATAGGTTTATGAACATTTAATTCAATTGCGGTTGATATGGCTGCATTGTATTGAGTTTGGTCGATAGATTTCATCTCTAGCATCTTCTTTAATATCCATTCTTGCCTTTGCTTTGTATGTTCTTCATGGGCAAGCGGATTATAGAAGGCGGGGTTGTTTGGAATCGCACACAGAAAAGCAATTTCGGCCAAGCCAAGCTGCTGAATCGGTTTACCAAAATAAAATTCACTTGCTGTTTCGATGCCATAAACTCCATTGTGGAAGTAGATGGTATTCACATACAGCTCAAGAATTTGTGATTTACTTAAGTTTTGTTCAAATTCATGGGCATAAACGATTTCCTTAAGCTTTCGGTCCATTCTTTTCTCATTAGTGAGATAAAGATTTCGTACAAGCTGTTGGGTGATGGTACTACCTCCCTGTTCCAATTGATTCTTCTTGGCGTTGATTAACAAGGAACGGGTGATGGCAGCGATATCAAATCCTTTATGCTCATAGAAGTGTTGATCTTCTGTGGCGATAAAAGCTTGCGGCACTTCCTTGGGCAGTTCTGCTAAAGGAATATAGCGTCGATTTTGCGCACCGATCAATTCGTCAATGGGTTGTTCATTTGCATCTAGAATAAAGCTATTATTCGATAAATGGATGTCATCCACATGGATCATTTGTTTAAGGGAATCGGAGGTAGATTGTAGTTTTTTGTATTCAACAAGGGCTTGATTAAATGTCAGAGTATAAATTAACATGCTAACGAAGACTAGGAATAATCCCAAAACCCGTCTCATAATGAATTCACCGCTTTGCGTAAGATTAAAATCTATTCTATCATGGAATGGATCAATTTTTGCGATGCACATCACAGCCAGCTAATTTCTTTTGGGTTATAGTGTTTCCATTAGTGTAGAAGGAGGGATCTTAATGAACGAGTTAGTTGATCACGATTGGTCAATTGATCTTGAACATGGAGAATACGAGGAGAACCAAGAATTAGTGATTCAAGATGCTCTGCAGGCAGTGGAGAGGACGTCACCAGGGTATTATGTTAATCTTGTGACACCGAATGGATTCGGTACCCCTGAGGAATACTTAGATCCATTACTTCACGAGCTATATGGAGAGAAAATAAAAACCCGTTTCATTGACCAATGTGGTTGCGGAGGTTACGTTCTAAGGGTATGGAAAATATAAGAAAAAAACAGGCGAAATCCCACATTCATTTTATTAATTTTACATTGACCCAAAGATAAAAGAATTATAAAATAAATGATAAAATATGTAGAAATTTACAGAAATATATTTATTTGTTAATGTCAGTTGAACGGTATTGGCGGTAAATTTTGTTATGAGGTGTCAGGTGTTGGCTAAATTTGAAGAACGGAGGGTATAGGATGAACGAAGCCACGTTGAATCAGACAATAGAAAACCTTCGGTTGCAGATGATCAAATTAGCGAATGAAAAAGGCAGCTTTGTAGATAAAAGTGTGATTGCCATTAGCCAACAACTCGATCATTATCTTGTTAAGTTGGAACATTTGAAGGGAAATAGATTTTCTACGCTATAATTAATGAGGGTGTCCATTTAGGGCACCCTTATCTATTGTATATTGTAGTATTTTACCAGACTGATGGCAACCATAATCAAGAAGCATAGAGCTAGCTGTAACTTACTAGATAGAAAAGACGCCTCCATAACAAAAGGAACACCATTATTTACCCAAAATATTCTACTTCTGTTTAAGAAGGTACAAGGCGTACTGGATTGGAGCACGTAAGCTGGCATCAGCTGCTTGTTCGAGGCCGATTTTTTTCCATAAGGTTCTTCCGGGCTTAATGTTCACCTCAATTACCCATAGATCACCGGAATGGTCCACGGCAAGGTCAAGGCCTAGTTCTACAAGACGTTTATGATAAGAGGATTCAAGATGCACAGGAATTTTCCCAGCTAATAATTCAAGTCTTTGAATCAAGTTTCTAGCTTTTTCTTCATTAAATTGTGCCTTAAGGAAAGGAAAAACAGGATGTGCCTGCCCTCCACCAGATAAATTCGATGTGATTTTTTCCTCGTTAGCTTGGCGAATGCCCATTCCGGTTAGCTGCCATTGACCAAATTTATTTTTTTGTACGAGCACACGAATGTCATAGATGTGACCGTCTCTGTCTCGAATGTCAATCCATTTTTGGACGATATATTTATTGGTACTAAGTAGCTTCTTTAATCTATCATGAGTTTGGGAGGGAGTTAGAGATATGGATGTCCTTTCTTCAGTTTCTTCCCAAATATATTGAGTTTTATCCTTTGACAATTTGATAATGCCCTTTCCTCCTTTTCCATTAAGGGGTTTGACCATAATACAGTGATATTGATTCATATAATTAAAGATTGTTCTGCAATCTTTAACCATTGCAGTAGGGAGCAAATACGGTGATAGTTCCGGAGAGGACATCAGATGCTTTTGAATCGTCCACTTATTGCCTAAACCATAACCAACAAAAGGGAGAAGGGGAGTTCCTTTGATTCTTTTGACCGTTTGAATTTGCCCTACTTGTGTGTAATAACCAATATCGATACTCATCGATGGAAAAGTTCGTGTGACCCTTTGCCAACAACTGTTCCTATAAGTAAATCCCCGAATGTAGCGCCTAGATAAATCCACACTCTCAGGGGTAAACACGAGAATTTCATCAAAACCTTCCTCACGACTAACAGTGACATAAGGATGAAATCGTTGAAGATCCTTTATCTGATGGGTCATTATTCCAAGTCGAAGCACTACAATCACCTAGAATCTGTTTTCTACTACTATATTCATTTCTAACACAACGGGACTTTTTTCATATGACAAATGTAAAAGCTTGGTATAATAAGAGGAGGTGGTAGCATGGGGGGATTTATATGGAGCCATTAACACTTCTTTTATTCGAACGAATGGGAATACTTCTCATCCTTACTTTTATCCTTACCCGAATCCCACTTTTTCGGCAGCTGTTAGATCGAGAGGTCAGTGTACAGACTTCTCTATATTTCTCCATTATTTTCGGACTATTTGGTATTGCCGGTATTTATGCCGGAGTAGTTGTAGAATCAGATCAACTAAGTAATTCCTTCTGGATTTCACGTTTACAGGGTGAAGAAGGGTTGGCGCACTCTGGGTTGGTGGGAGTGGTCATTGGTGGCTTATTAGGAGGACCTATTGTTGGAGTTGGAGCTGGTCTGATTACAGGTATTCATCTATACAGCATGGGGGGATTTACTGCTATTGCTAATGGAGTTTCGGCACCAATCACTGGTTTATTGGCTGGTTTGATCGCACGTTTCTTCTCTCGCGAAAGGGTAATCACCTCCTCGAAGGCCTTATTTATTGGTATGTTTGCTCCGATCCTTGACATGGGATTTATCCTAATTCTTTCAGCACCACCTGAGGCGGCGATTCAATTGGTCAATTTAATTGGAATCCCTATGGTATTAACGAATAGTATCTCGATCGCGATTTTTACAACGATGATTCGTGTAGCATTAAACGAAGAAGAGAGATCAGCAGCTTTCGAAACAAGGCGAGCATTGAAAATTGCAGAGCTTACCCTTCCACATATGAAAAAAGGTCTAACCCCTCAAACGGCAATGGCAACGGCCCAAATTCTGATGAAGGAGCTTGGAGCTGTTGCTGTTGCGGTCACCAATTGTGAATATATCCTTGCTCACGTTGGGGTAGGGTCCTCCCACCATCTTCCTGGGGAGAGGATGAAAACAGAACTTGCTCCAAAGGCGATCGAGACGGGGGAGGTACAGATTGCCTTGCATAAGGACCAAATTCAATGTAAGGATCCAACCTGCAAGCTAGGGGCTTGCATTATTGTACCTATCAGTCAAGCGGGGCAGGTTGCTGGTGTTATTTGTTTATTCTTCCGTAGGCCTCAACAGATCCGTAAAATTGAAGAAGCTTTAGCCAAAGGCTTGGGGAAATTAATTTCTAATCAACTTAATTTAGCTTATGCGGAGAATATGGCTAATCTAATGAAGGATGCCGAGCTTCGATTACTACAGGCTCAAATCAATCCACATTTCCTTTTTAATACACTGAATAGTATTGTGACCCTGATTCGTCTTGATCCGGATCAAGCACGTCATGTGACTGTTCAGCTTGGGACTTTTATGCGCCTTAATTTAAAGATGACAACATCTCATTTGATCCCTATTCATCAAGAGCTAAATCATTTAAATGCCTATTTAGAAATCATTAAGATCCGTTTCGCAGACCAATTCCATGTGAATTGTGAGATTGAGGAGGGAATTGATCATGCGATGATTCCGCCGGTCACGCTTCAGCCATTGGTTGAAAATAGTATTCATCATGGTTTAAAGGGGAAATCACAGAATGGAGAAATCCGTATCCGAATGAATCGAAGGGATAAATATATAGATGTCATCGTTGAGGATAATGGTGTGGGATTTTCCGAGCAATTAATCCATCAATTAGGAGAGAAACCTGTAAGTAGCCAAGAAGGGAACGGTATTGGAGTGTATAACGTTCATCAACGATTGGTTAGTTTGTTTGGTGTGGAGGCAGGCATGCATTTTCTAAATAAGAAAAGTGGCGGAGGCCTTATTTCATTTTCTATTCCTATAGAGTCCGAAAGGGGTTGAAATTGTGATTCGTGTCATGATTGCTGAGGATGAACGATTGGCTAGAGAAGAATTAATGTACTTGCTTAAACAAGAAGAGGATATCGAACTTCTTCCTAGCGCAACCAATGGTAGGGAATTGATCGAATTGGTAGAGAATCATGATCCCGATGTGATTTTTCTAGATATCCATATGCCAGATATGCAAGGAATTCAGGCTGCTCGGATGCTTGCCTCACGGAGAAAGAGCCCGTTAGTGGTCTTCTCCACTGCACATGAGGGTTATGCTGTGGAGGCCTTTGATTTAAATGCAGTTGACTATCTATTAAAGCCCTATGATCATCATCGTTTGAAGGAAACTCTAGGTCGCATTCGCCTTCGCATTGGGCAGGAGGTGGGCAATCCTGCACAGGATAAAGCCTCACCAAATAAAATTCTAAAATTATTAATTGATGATGGGAATCGCCTCGTGGTAATTGATCCAGAAACGATTCTTTATGCTGTACGTGAGGAGAGGGTAATTGAGATTTTTACAACAACGAAGTCCTATACATCTAAGATGACTCTTCAACAATTAGAAGAGAAGCTAGGGACCTATTCCTTCTTTCGAACCCATCGTAGCTACATAGTTAATATGAATTATGTTCTAGAACTCGTCCCGTGGTTTAACGGAACCTATAATTTAATTCTTAATGACACAGGGCGAACTCAATTACCTGTTTCACGTTCTGCAGCTAAAGAACTGTTAAATTTACTACAGGCATAAAAACTAGCCAAACATGGCTGGTTTTTTGCTGTTTAGACATAAGAATTGACGTTTTGCGTCAATATATACAAAAATCTCAACATTCCATATATAATGTCTTTAAAGCGCTTACATTTCAGAGAGGGAGGAATGCAGATTGAGTACAGGAGCAAGGAAATTACCCGTGGAGGAAAACAAAATAACCAAGAAGCCTCTAGATTACTCCGAAATAGCCAATTCTCCTCAGTTCAAGGAATTATTAAGCAAGAAAAAGGCCTTTATTGTTCCTATGACGATCTTCTTCTTTGTCTTTTACTTCACACTTCCCGTCATGACATCTTATTCTAAGGTATTAAATACACCAGCAATTGGTTCGATTACATGGGCATGGGTATTTGCCTTCGCGCAGTTTATCATGACATGGACGCTTTGTATTATCTACACAAAGAAAGCTCGAGGATTTGATCATATGGTAGATAATATCATTGAGAAATCGATTAAGAAGGGCGGGAATTAACCTATGAATGTTTTGGCATTTGTCTTATTCCTTATCATTGTAGGAATTACATTAGTTATTACGTATATGGCATCCAAAAGAACTAAGACAACTAGCGAATTCTATACCGCAGGTGGAGGACTTACTGGTTGGCAGAATGGGTTAGCCATTGCAGGGGACTATATGTCAGCGGCTTCCTTCCTTGGTATTGCTGGGGCTATTGCGTTAACTGGATTTGATGGCTTTTTCTATAGTATTGGTTTCCTTGTTGCTTACCTTGTCGTATTGTATTTGGTAGCTGAGCCCCTTCGTAATTTAGGGAAATATACAATGGCTGATATGATTGCCGCACGATTTGATGCTAAAAATGTTCGAGGTGTAGCAGCTCTAAATACAATTACCATTTCTATTTTCTATATGATTGCACAGCTTGTTGGTGCAGGTGGACTTATTAAATTATTACTTGGCTTAGATTATACAACTTCTGTCTTAATTGTAGGAACATTGATGACGGTCTATGTCGTATTTGGTGGGATGGCCGCAACAAGCTGGGTACAAATAGTTAAAGCAGTATTATTAATGATTGGTACACTAATCATTTCGTTAATCGTATTTGCTAAATTTAACTTCAGTATTACAGGTATGTTTGATCATCTAAAGACAGCTACTCCTGTAGGAGAAGCATTCTTAAATCCAGGGCTCAAATTTAAAAATCCGCTAGATATGATTTCACTCAATATGGCTTTAGTATTAGGAACCGCGGGATTGCCACATATCCTTACTCGTTTCTTCACAGTAAAAGATGCACAAACTGCTCGTAAATCTGTGGTTTATGCTACTTGGCTTATTGGTATCTTTTATGTCATGACTCTATTCCTTGGTTTTGGTGCTGCAACATTCGTTGGTAAAGATACAATCCTTAAGGCAGATTCTGGTGGAAACATGTCTGCGCCTCTTCTTGCTCAAGCAATGGGTGGAGACTTCTTGATGGCATTCGTTGCTGCTGTAGCTTTTGCCACCATTCTTGCAGTAGTTGCTGGATTAGTACTTTCTGCTGCATCTGCATTTGCTCATGATTTCTATAGCCACATTATCCGTCGTGGTGCTGCCACAGAGAAAGAACAAATGGTTGCTGCACGTTGGGCATCGATTGGAGTAGCTATTCTTTCAGTCATTCTTGCCTTATTCTGCCAAAAGTTGAATGTAGCTTTCTTAGTAGCTCTAGCATTCGCCGTAGCAGCCAGTGCAAACTTGCCTGTTCTTGTATTCACGATCTTCTGGAAGCGCTTTAATAGTACGGGAGCTGTTTGTGGTATGTTACTTGGATTGTTCGGGGCACTCTTCCTAGTGGCCATTAGCCCCAATGTTTGGGCACCTGAAGCAGGTAAAGCCATTCTTGTAGGAAAGCCATTAATCTCCTTAACAAACCCTGGTATCATTTCAATCCCACTTGGATTTATTGGTGCATTCCTAGGAACGATCTTCTCTAGCAAGAAGGAAGATGCGAAGAAATATGATGAGATTCTTGTTAAAGCAAATACAGGCATACATCAACACTCTGCATAATAGATTTAAGCTGGGACCAGTAAGAGGTTCCAGCTCTTTTCTTATTTTTAAATTCGGATGTGCTTTAGGGTGTGTATCTCCACGTTCAAGAATGTAAACGTTATCATAAAAGCAGTGATATAATAGGATGAATGGGGGGAGGGAAAAGGGTGAATTTAACCGGTGTTATTTTCTTCTTGGCGATTATTATTGGAACGCTTTCCATCACCTACTCAGCAGTGAAACGAACAACGAATATGAACGAGTTCTATGTGGCGGGCAATGGATTAACAGGTATGCAGAATGGACTGGCGATTGCTGGGGATTACATGAGTGCTGCATCCTTCCTAGGAGTAACGGGAACGATTGCCTTAAATGGGTTTGATGGACTTTTCTATGCGATTGGGTTTCTTGTTTCTTATTTAGTTTTATTGTTAATCATTGCGGAGCCCATGCATAATCTAGGGAAATTTACGTTGGCTGATTCGATTGCTGTTCGATTCGAAGATCCTTTCCTACGGGGAATGATTGCTTTAAACACGATCTCCATTTCTATTATTTATATGATTGCTCAGTTGGTAGGGGCAGGATCTTTAATCCACCTGTTACTGAATATGGATTATGATGATGCGATTCTTATCGTCGGTAGTCTGATGACGATTTATGTGGTTTTTGGTGGAATGGTGGCTACATCTTGGGTCCAAATTATTAAATCCATTCTTCTTTTAGCGGGTACATTTATTATCAGTCTAATTGTCATTTCTCGGTTCCATTGGGATATACCTGCTATGTTTGAACATGTAGCACAAGTTAATTCCTTAGGAAATAAATTTCTTTACCCAGGAAATGAATTTACCCAGCCGATTGATACAATTTCCTTCCATTTAGCCTTGTTATTAGGAACAGCAGGACTTCCACATATTATTACTCGGTTTTTTACCGTGAAAGATGCCAAAACGACACGCCATTCAGTGGTAATAGCAACAGTAATAATTGGAATATTCTATATTATGACCATTTTCCTAGGCTTTGGAGCTGCTTCCTTTGTCAATCAGGATCAACTTCTTATCTCATACGGAGGAAATCTTGCAGTTCCATTGCTAGCGGCTGCAGTTGGAGGAGATTTCTTGATGGCCTTTATATCTGCTGTTGCATTTTCTACCATCTTAGCCGTAGTCACTGGACTTGTTTTATCCGCTTCCTCTGCATTTGCTCATGATTTCTACAGTACAATCATTCGCAAGGGAAAGGCCTTAGAGAATGAGCAAATGAGGGCTGCGAAGTGCTCATCTGTGGCCGTCGGAATCATTTCTATTTTTTTAGCGATTAATGTTCATAATTGGAATGTAGCATTTCTGGTTTCTTTAGCTTTTGCGGTAGCTGCCTCGGCTAATCTACCTTTAATTATTTTCACTCTTTTTTGGCAAGGATTTAACCCAGTAGGTGCGGTTACCGGAATTCTAATTGGGTTATTATCTTCTGTCATTCTTGTTATTATCAGCCCCAATGTGATGGACCCGCAGAGTGGATGGATTCATGCAACGGCGCTATTTCCTCTGAAAAATCCTGGAATCGTCTCTATACCTTTGGGTTTCTTGGGCGCCTATTTAGGGGCTATTCTATCTAGGAAAAGAATGAAGAAGCAGGATCAGTATGACAAGCTTGTCTTCCAAGCACATACGGGTTTTTCTAGGGATTCCTAAGCTTTGTTTTAAACCCATAGTTGTCTATACAGAAAAGTTAGATATGGGTAAAATAAAAGGAAACAACTGGATTAGGTGGAAGGTGGTATATCGTAATGTCCAATTTGGTTAGCATGGAATGGTTGAAGGAACATCTATCGGATCCTCATCTTGTTATAGTCGATTGTCGTTTTGTATTAGGTAATCCAGAAGTGGGATACCGTAGTTATTTATCTGATCATATTCCAGGTTCCTTTTATTTTGATTTGGAAAAAGACCTCTCTAATCCCAAGAGTAAGCACGGGGGCAGGCACCCTCTACCTAACGTTACGGAATGGATACGCAAGCTTGGAGAGGTGGGAATCAATCAAACGAAGAGGGTGGTTGCTTATGATGATCAAGGTGGAGCAATGGCTTCTAGATTTTGGTGGCTATTGAAGTATCTTGGACATCCTCAAGTATGTATTCTTAATGAATCCTATAGCAGTTGGAGGGCAAAGGAGCTGCCCGTAACATCTGAGGTTCCTCATTGTGAACCAGCCCAATTTACTCCACGTATTCAGCAGGATAGGGTAGTGGATATGGAAGTGGTGAAACAGAAGAAAGATGAACCAGGGACGATCTTGATTGATTCTAGGGAGGATAAGAGATTTAAGGGACTTGAGGAAATGATTGATCCGGTAGCAGGCCATATTCCAGGTGCGGTTAATTATTTTTGGAAGGGCGTTTTAAACGAGGATGGAACCTGGAAATCAGCACAACAGCTTAAGGAATGGTTTGCTCAAGTTGATTACGATAAGGAAATTATTGTTTATTGTGGCTCCGGTGTAACGGCCTGTCCAAATATATTAGCACTAGAAGAAGCGGGATATAAGGAAATTAAGCTCTATGCAGGCAGCTGGAGTGACTGGTGTTCTTATTCAGAAAATCCTATAGCAACCGATAAATAAGTACTACCTAGGTACTTAAAGAAGGAGCCCATCATGGATAGCTATAAAGTGATCATTGTGGAAGGAAAAACGGATAAAGAAAGAATCCAGTTAATTATAGATGAACCAGTCGAAATCATCTGTACCTATGGGACGCTAAGTGATGAGAAGGTAGAGGAATTAATCTGGCCCCTGCAGGATGAAGATGTCTATGTATTAGTTGACGCAGATGAGTCGGGGAATAAGCTTCGACAGCAGCTAAAACATGAGCTACCGAATGCAAGGCATCTCTATACCCGTAAGATGTATCGAGAGGTAGCAACAACTCCAATGGAGCATCTGGCTAAAATTCTTGCTGATGCCCATATTGTCATTCATCAGAAGTATCTACAGGATGAGCAATAATTATAGAAAAAAAGCTGCTTTTCATCCATGGAGGAGAGAGCAGCTTTGTTTTTTAAGAAGCCTTTTTTATTTGTTCATTTACTTCACCGAATGCACTTTCTTTATGAGGTAATATTGCGTGTAAGATGACACCTAAGAAGGTAGCCATAGCAATATTATCAATCGTTAAATTAGCAACAAGGTTATGGAAGGAGATATTGTGGAATTCTAGCTTGAATCCACCGATTCCTGTAACTAGAATGATTGCTGAGATTACCATATTCCGTTTATCAGCAAAATCAATTTTATTCTCTACATACATACGGACACCTTGTGCGGCAATGATACCGAATAAGATAATGGTTACTCCACCAAGAACGGGCTTAGGGATTGTCATTAAGACCGCACCAATTTTTCCAACGGAAGAGAACAGAATGGCAAATACGGCAGCAAGCCCGATGACATTCCGACTATATACCCGTGTGATGGCAAGTACACCAATGTTCTCCCCATAGGTTGTACTTGGTGGACCCCCAATAAATGCGGCAAGCGATACGGCAAGACCATCCCCAAGTAAACTACGGTGTAGACCAGGGTCTTTCATTAAATTACGATTCATAACGCTACCCGTTACTAACAAATGGCCAATGTGTTCAGCTAAAGTTACAAAGGCTACAGGCATGATGATGACTGCTCCAATCCATGCACTTGGAGTAGAGAATGCTTTAAGCAGCTCTGGTGTGAGCATATGCTTGCTAAACATTTCAGTAGGGGGTATAAACCAAGGAGCATTCGCAATGGTATTTAAATCAAACCAAGCGGGATAACGAATAAATGCGTACAGATAACCAATAATCATCCCAGTTAGGATCGGTATGACAGATAAAAAACCACGAAAATAAACCATGGCAATAACGGTTGCCACTAGGGTAACTAAAGCAACCTCTACGGCTCCCAACGAATATAGAGGAGCATTGGAAGGGGATAAGGGATCGTTAAGGGCCCATCCCACGGCAACACCTGATAGACTTAAACCGATAACTACTATAATGGAGGCAATAACCATAGGTGGGAGGAGTCGATTGAGCCAATTCACCCCAACCCTTGCTACAATCGCAGATACAATGATATAGACAATCCCTGCAAGCAGGGCACCTAACATAGCGGCTCCTTTTCCCTCTGTCTGGGAAACGGTGATAATCGGACCAATAAAGGCGAAGGAGGATCCTAAATAATTAGGAAGTTTTCCCTTTGTTATGAGTAGGAATAGAAGAGTTCCTAAACCACTCGATAGTAGAGCTGCTTGTACGTCTAGTCCAGTGATAATGGGGACAAGTACAGTAGCTCCAAACATGGCAAATAAATGTTGTAAACTAAGTGGAATCCAACGATGAATCGGTGGTGTCTCATGCACATCAATAAAGTCTTTAGCCAAGTGAATTACCCCCTTATATTCTTTCTCTGATGGTTACTTTTTCTGTATGATCAATCTCGTTTAATTGGACAAGAATGATTTCTGATTTGGAAGTGGGAACATTCTTCCCTACAAAGTCTGGTCGTATGGGTAGTTCACGATGCCCTCTATCCACTAGTACAGCTAGTTGGATATTCTGGGGTCTTCCGTGGTCCATTAAGGCATCTAAGGCTGCACGTACGGTTCTACCGGTATAAAATACATCATCTACTAGGATCACTTTCTTACCGGTTATCCCTACAGGAAGTATCGTTCCCTTAATCTGAGGGTTTGCCTCTTTTTCCGTGAGGTCATCACGGTAGAGAGTGATATCTAAATCCCCGACGGAGATACTCTGCCCCTCAATTTCTTCTATTCGTTTAGCCAGCCGTTTGGCTAAATATATCCCTCTTGTTCGAATTCCGACCAGAATCGAATCGTCGACTCCCTTATTGCGTTCAATGATTTCATGGGCAATACGGGTAAGAGCTCGGCGGATTCCAGCCTCATCCATAATCATGCTTTTTTCGGGCATTTCTTGTGGCGTATTCATTTTCTGACACCTCCACCATTCTTGTTTTTAGTATGTGCAAAGTTTTGAAGTCAAAAAAAAGACTTCTTGTCAGCAGACAAGAAGTCACTTTGGTATAGAACAGACCCAAATAGGATAGAACTTGTAGTAAAAATTAGCCATTCAATCCGACAACCTTGTCAGCCTCACAGGACTGAAATTAAAGGTTCTATTTAATTTCAGTCCTATTTAAACACCATTGCATAAGGAATGTCAAATAGAAAATTATGTTAGGCTTGAATTTCTCATTAACGTATGAAAAAGATCAGGGATTTTCTTCTCCGGTATCTTAGGTTCAGTAGCAGCCATTTCCTTCTGTGCCACAGCAACTGGAATAGGTATAGGATCTGGATCGGATATAGGGGTTGGTATAGAAAATACCTCCTTGGTATCCCTCACTTGATGTATATCAGTAAGTTGTTGTGCAGTAGCTTGTACAGGAATGGAGGAGGGGGCCAACTGGCCTGCTAGCATAGCCGAAATAAGATTGGTTACTAGCTGTTTCCCAGCAGAAGTCCTTAGAAGCTCTGCTTGTTCAGGCGGAAAGGTATCTAGATGAATTCGGATACTATCCGATTCTTGTTTATCATCTAGATGAGCAAGCCCTACCTCAACACATTGTAAAAAAAGAGAATTTCGTGTAAGGGAACGATCGCTTTTTGCCCTTTTGGATAATAGATGATTAAAGTCGTCTACCCATTCTTCATCAGGGATCCAAAGAGATAATGTTTTGCCCCCTACAAGTGCTTTTGTTTTGCTCATTTATTTAAACCACCTTTAAACAGCACTAACTGCCGAACCATAATACGCAAAAAGGTAGGCCCTAGAATTCAAATAAGGGATGTTAGAAGGTTCCCCAGGAATCGTGAATTGTTGGAGGTTCTGGAAGAAATAATAACCAAATAGAGCCCCTCCACCTGCAAGATAGAACTTCTCAATTTCATCATTGTTATCCCAAATATGATTCAAGTAGGCTTCTACATGATGGGCATATTCCTGGAGAATCGGTAGGAGCAAGTCTGTAATATCCTCATTTTTTCTTGCCTGGTGAGAGGCGCGGAAAATAAGAGGTTGTCCATCTAGGGTTGCTCTAAAGGAAGGTAGTAGTACCTTGTTGAAGAATCGTTCTCTACTTCCCATGTATACCAGATTGTTTGCTCCAAAGTGTTGGGTGGTTGCTTTAATCATACGGTCTATGTAATGGTTTGTCCCAAAATAAATCGCTTGCTCACCATTAGAAACAGCTTGTATACTGTGGGACGGTCTAGGGATAATTCTCCCGCCTCCGTCATAAATCGCAATATCTAGTGTTCCTGCACCAAGGTCTGCAATAGCAAAATTTCCATTCTGAATATCTACCGCAAGAAGGGTAGGCTGAAGGGAGCCTTGTTGGAAGTCTAGGGCTAAAGCTAGTGGAATCTGTGCAGCTTCAGGATTCGGGAATGTGTCTGTTACATGAATATAGATCACCTGATCTTCAAAACGAGAGTTAAGGAAAGTGATTTCATGAAATCCTTTCATCTGGCTCATATCAAGTGAGGTATATCTCTCCTTGGCATCGTTAACTGGCATTCCGTAGGAGTGCACGTTCTTAATGATGCTTTTTCCACTTTCGCAGGCTGCGATGGCTTTCGCAACGAGTGACACAACCAAATGGGTCAAGCTCTCTGTCTTCTTAACGGTGGTATCTCCTTGCTTAATTTCCTTCGCATCAGCGATTTGGGCAGTATCACCCACATAAAAGTGTTTCATATTATCAACTCCACCGAGTAGGGGAGCTGTAGATCGGATTCTAACATGGTAGAAAGGCTCATCACTAACACCTGTGGTGTTGGCGAGGCGTTGTTTCCTTGCTTCTGCTTCTACTACCTGTGTAGCAAGGGTAAGTGATCTTACCTCGTGGTCAGGTGTAATATAGCTCTGCTTCAGGCTCATATAACCATCATCGTTACCAGAGAATAGTTCCCAGGCCTGGGAGAAATCTACTGAAAAGGGATGCGAAGCCATTTTTAGAAACTCCTCTCAAAATAATATTTGATAGGTTCAATTATAGTTGGTCTACTAAAAATATACAATGGAAACCTAATATATTAGGTTTAACATATCATAACATGATATACATAACATGACATAACATATTATAACTAACATGTTAT
>DATFAS010000168.1:0-5211 GCA_035254305.1 Bacillota bacterium | reverse complement strand
AGTGAAGATAGAATTAGCTTAATTAATTTTAGACGGGAATGCTTGGTCCACTTTTGATATTTTTTTATAGTCCACTTTTTAGGTTGAACTCTTATCAGCGATCCATACTAGGGTCGTTTTTTTGTGTTTGTTTTAGTTAGAGTTAAAAAGGTGAACTATGAATGAATTGTGAAAGAGTTATTGCAAAATTGAAACATAGCTAGTCAAAAGGTTGTTTGTGTGACTTTTATCACTCGTGCATTTTGGTGATTCCGATACTTTAATGCTGACTACAGAATTCAAAAAGGAGGAGGATCATGGGAAAAAGCACATTGATTTTTGTTTTTACTTTCTTCATCGCATTTGGAGGGGGGTATTTCATTTATCATCCAAATGCAAAAACTTCACAAGCAGCTGTTGAGAAACAAAGTTCAACGAAGCAACAACAATCTAAGGAAGGTGAAACGGCGAAATCGGGGGAAAAAGCCTCAGCGCCAGCAGCAACAACATCATCAAAAGAAGGTGAGATTTTTACCAAACGGGGTTGTGTGCAATGCCATTCTGTGTCAGCTCTTGGTATTAAAGCTGGTCAGGTAGGACCTGACTTATCGAAAGCCTATACCACTGTGGAAGGTAAGCATGGAAAAAAAATAGAGGATTTCTTGAAGGCTCCAACCTCTGCAGTCATGTCTGGTGTTCTTGGCAAACAGCCACTAACAGATGATGAAAGAAACGCTGTACTAGAGGCATTAAAAGTAGCATCTGAAAAGTAAAAAGGAGGGGAAAATGATATGAATAAAAAATTGGTATCTGCAGCAGCAGGTGTCTTGACAGGTTTTGTAGCAGCGACTGTGTTTTTCGCAAATACTCCGTCATTCAGTTCGAAATCAGCTTCAGAAAATAATTCGGTAGATAAAAGTGATGCGGAAAAAGTATATGTTCCATTTGGTAAAAAAGATGAGTACTACCTATTTGCATCGGGAGGACATTCAGGTCAACTTTTTGTCTATGGAGTTCCATCTATGCGTAGGATTCGAACCGTTCCAATCTTTACACCAGATCCTGCATTAGGATATGGGTACGATGAAAAAAGTAAAAAGATGCTTGGCGAGTTTACTTGGGGAGACTTTCACCACCCGGCTTTCTCCGAAAAGGACGGCCTATATGATGGGAAATATATGTTTGCAACAGACGTAGCAAACAACCGTGTTGCTGTGATGGATCTGAATACATTTACCGTACAGGATATTCTTAGGGTGCCTAATACGGTTGGTCCCCACTGTGCAGCGTTTGTGACCCAAAACTCGGAATATGTATTCTTGCCTACTCGTTTTGCAGCACCGACAGGTCAAGCGTATGCCTCATTAGATGAATATAGTCAAAAATATTTTGGGTATATGTCTGCAGTTAAATACAATGAAGAAACCAAAAAGCTGGAGGTGGGATGGCAAGCAAAGCTTCCACCATGGTCTTATGATTTATCCGATGCGGGGAAAAAGATTTCTGGAGATTGGGCTGTTGTAACGACCTATAATACAGAAGAAGCAACAACAAATATGGAGATCAACGCTTCGCAAAAGGATCGAGATTATATCCTTCTCTTTAATTGGAAAGAAGCTGAAAAGCTAGCTGCAGATGGAAAATATGAGGAAGTCAATGGTGCAAAGGTTATTGATCCAGCTAAAGTAAAAACTGCTTTCTACCTCGTTCCAGTTGCTAAATCTCCACATGGGGTTGATGTAACTCCAGATGGTACAAGATTCATTGCATCTGGAAAATTAGCACCAGCAATGACGGTATTTTCATTTGAAAAAGCCTTTGAGGCGATTAAGAATAAAGATTTTTCTGGTGAAGATCATGGAATGCCTGTACTTAAATATGAATCGGTAATGGAGAGGGAAGTCAATCCCGAGAATGCCTTGGGGCCACTTCATACCCAGTTTGATGAAAAAGGAATGGCTTACACAACTATGTTCATCTCCTCTGAGATTGTCAAATGGGACCCATCAACAGGGAATACTCTTGATCGTGTTCCTGTACAGTATTCTCCAGGACATGCCGCATCAGCGGAGGGAGATAGTGCAAGCCCTGCTGGACATTGGCTTGTGTCTCTAAATAAGCTAGCAAAAGACACCTATCTGTCCGTTGGTCCTTCACATCCTGAGTCCATGCAATTAATTGATACATCTGGAGATAAGATGAAAGTTGTGTTATCTGCACCTGTGGATCCTGAACCACACTATGCTCAAATGATCAAAGCCGATAAGATCAAGGCGATTAATGTTTATCCGAAAGATGAGAAAAATCCAGATGCTGTTTATAAACAGACGGATGCTCGGATCGAAAGAAAAGGCAACGAAGTCCATGTATATGGTATTGCTATGCGTTCGAAGTTCATTTTCGATGATAAGGCACAGCGCAAAGATGAAATACACGTTAAACAAGGCGATCATGTCTTTATCCATCTAACAAACGTAGATTTTGATGAAGATATTACTCATGGCTTTGCGATCAACTCCTATGAACAAACCATGGAAGTGCAGCCAGGTGAGACTAAGACATTAGAGTTTGTTGCTGATAAGGCAGGAACTTACCCACTTTACTGTACGAACTTCTGTTCTGCTCTTCACCAAGAAATGAATGGCTATTTCTTAGTAGAACCGAAATAAGACCGTGGCCTTGCATGCTGAGAACATCGTGTCGGTTACTTTAGTATGCAAGGCCTTCATCAATATAAATAAAGGGGAGAATTTAATGTCTCAAGCGAAATGGAGTCATTCTTCACAGGTACTATTTGGTATTGCGGCGGCTGGCTTAATAGGAACGATTTTCTTGCCTTGGTGGGGAAAGCTGTTTATTGAACTCCAATATTCAGAAGGGCTTGATGTTGTAGTTTACCCTTACAGAATGGAAGATAAAATAGATTTTCTTAATAGCTTGAATCATGAATCGATTCTACTAGGTGTTGTTTTTGCCATTCTAGTCATTGTTACTTGGAAGGAACGAAAAGCATGAAAAGGATTTTTGTCATTCTTTTATTCACTTCATTCTCCTATCTGTGGTGTTCTTATGCTGGGGCACAGGAGACACTACAAGAAAAGATCAATCAGGCCAAGGAAAACACAGTTCTTATTTTGCCTAATGAAACGTTTATAGGGAACATAGTTATTGATAAGCCCATAACCATTAAAGGATCCGGAAAGACCATAATTGAAGGAGACGGAACGACAAATGTTATTACGATAACAGCTCCAAACGTAACGTTGGAGAATCTTTCGATACGCCATGGGGGAGTCAGTATGAGTTCTCAGGAAGAGTATTCGGGCGTGAAAGTATCTGCTAGTCATGTCCTAATAAAGGATTTACACATAACGGATACTTATCATGGGGTGTATCTTAAAAATGCTAACAATGTAGAGGTCAATCATGTGACGATAGAAGGAAATGGGAGAGATATTGTTGCAAGTCAAGGTAATGGAATACAAGTCATTCATGCCAATAACAATAAGCTCTTGGGAAATGTGATAACAGGAACAAGGGATGGGATGGCTTTCGATTATTCTGAAGGCAATCTTGCACAAGATAATGTGATTAGTAAAACGCGTTACGGATTGCATTATATGTATTCTGATAAAAACACGTTTAGAAAGAATCGGTTCCTCAATAATAATGGGGGAGCAGCCATTATGACATCAAAGGAGATTGTATTAAGTGAAAATGAGTTTCTTTTTCATGATGGTTCAAATGCTTTTGGTATTCTACTAAAATCTGCACAAAGTGTAAAAGTAGAAAACAATCTGTTTTTTGAAAACCTACGTGGGATCTATGTGGATGACTCAGTAGAGAGCCATGTATCTCATAATCAGTTTGTCCATAACCGAATTGGCGTGGAGCTTTGGTCAAGTGCAACCTATCAGATCTTTACTGAGAATTCATTTTCTAAAAATACTCTTCCCTTTCTAACTGTGGGGCAAAGTGAAACAAACAAGTGGAATGAGGATGGCAAAGGGAATGATTGGGGAAATGAATTTCCAATGTTAGACCTAAATCAGGATGGAATTGGTGATGAAACGATAGCTTATAAGTCTTCCATTCCGAAGCTAATCAAGCAAAATGAATTGATCTATCTCTTTTTAAACAGTCCTGCTATTTCAGTCTATGAAAAAATGCATCAGTTTTTTGGACAGCAGGATGTGATGTTTACCGACCAATTTCCTCTAGCGGTTCATTCTGAGCACCCCACTCGAAAACTATGGGTTGGAAGTTGTATGGCTGTTGTTGGGGTTATGGGTTGGTTTGTTGTAAGAAGGAGGAGAGCTAGTAAATGATGTATTTGTGGAAGGAATGGAAAGAACAGTCCAGGGCAAAAGGAATGTGGCTTTGTTTAAGTATGGTTGTTCTTAGCTCAATTTTTATTCTCATTGAATCGATTTCCTTGCCTGTGGCACAAGGATTTCGCGTCTTTTTACTTTCGTTGTATGACATGAATTTGTTTATACTCCCATTATTAAGTCTTTATATTTGCTCGTTTTCTATTATGCAGGAAAAGGAGCAAAAAACATTACTTATCTTACTATCGAAGAGGGAGTCGTATCGAAAATTTATTTATAGGAAGACTTTGGCAATACAGGGTGTAACAGTGAGTCTCTTTATTGGATGGTATTTCATCCTTATGATTTTGGTAAAGTTCTTTTTTCCTTTTGATGCATCTGCGTTTTTAGTATTTCTAGTTACTTCACTAGTGTTATTACTGATTTTCAATCAATTAGGAGTACTATTAGGAAGTATTTGTAAAACTCGTATGCAATTGATCGGCGCGAATATTTTTACATGGTTTACTATTGTTTTTATTTTGGATCTTGTTTACTTATATCTATTGCCATCGGTAAATGGGTCAAATGTCAAGACCTTTTCCACTTTTTATTTCTTAGATCCAATACACACCCTACATTTTTATTTAGAGACCGGGCTGGAATTATTTCCGCTGGACCATCTATCAAGGTTAATGGCGAAGATGATTTGGCTAAAACCTATTCAATTCTTAAGCGTAGATCTCATTGTTTGGTTGCTCATATCGTTGGAACTTGGTATTTGGTTTCATTCGAAGGGAGAAAGATCATGATACAAGTGACGGGATTGACCCAATATTTCAAGGAACGGAAGGTATTAGATAATATACATTTAAACATTGAAAAAAATGAAAAATGTGCCCTTGTTGGAAGCAATGGAGCT
>DATFAS010000167.1:0-16446 GCA_035254305.1 Bacillota bacterium | reverse complement strand
GTATCTCGACCGCATAGAGATGTATAATCCTCGGTAAGTTCATTTTCTGGATCTAGGAATTCGTAATGGCCGAGTCCGCAGGCTGGGCAATTGGCATTTTTACCTGTGCTGATATTGAGTTGGACATGCTGATTGGCCCAAATATCGAATTGTTCAAGATTTGTATTGATATCATCATCTGCATCAACAAGAAGCTTGAGGGCTTCTGTTGCCTGATACGAAGCAATAATGTGGATAATCGGTCCGATAACACCTGCTGTATCACATGTTTCCCCACGACCTGTTGGGGGAGTAGGGAATAAACAACGATAGCATGGGGTCTGCCCTGGTCGAATGACGGCAAACATCCCTCTTGCACTTACCGCACCACCATAAATCCATGGAATTTGGAATTTGACCGAAACATCATTCATTAAAAAGCGTACTTGGAAGTTATCAGAACCGTCTAGGATTAGGTCTACTGTACTGAGCAGCTCTTCGGCATTGGTGGCGTTTAAATCTGCGATCACTGGATCTATCGTTATAGAAGAGTTGATCTTTTCTAACTTTCTCGCAGCTGCGATGGCCTTAGGGAGGTGCTCTCTGGCATCATCCTCATCATAGAGCATCTGCCGTTGTAAATTACTTTCTTCTACGAAATCACGATCTATGATACGAACGAAGCCAATCCCTGCACGAACCATATGGTTCGCAAGTACAGTACCTAAGGCTCCCATGCCGACAATAGCAACTTTTTTCGATTTAAGCTTCATCTGGCCGGCTTTACCAATAGGAGAAAAAAGCATTTGCCTAGAATATCGGGTAGAGATTGAAGAATCCAACACATATCCCCCTTTTAATAGATCATTTGTCCGCTTAGGAAGGCTGCCAATTCCTTTGTTTGAGGTTGCTCAAAAAAGGACTCAGTATCAGCCATCTCTAATAATTGTCCCTGATGGATAAAGAGGCATTGTGATGCCAAACGCTTAGCCTGTAGGAGATTATGCGTAACCATGATCACTGTCATTTCTGTTTGCTGATAAATATTATAAATGACTTGTTCGAAGATGGAAACGTTTATTGGATCAAGATTCGAAGTAGGTTCATCTAACAAAAGCAGCTTTGGGCGCAGTACAAGGGACCGAGCTAGGGCAATACGTTGCGATTCTCCCCCAGAGAGAGTTGTAGCCTTACGATCAGCGTAATCGATCAGACCAACCTGTTCTAAGGCCACACGTACTCGTCTGTCTATTTCCTGTTTGGGAATTCCGTGAAATCGGAGCCCGATAGCTACATTCTCATATACATTGGTATCAAACATAACTGACTTCTGGGGGACATAGGCCATCTGACGTTGAATAGGGATTGCCTTAAGATAGCTTAAGGAGGGAAGATCTATATTCTTTCCAAAGAAATCTATCGTTCCCTGGCTTGGTTTGATCAGAAGATTCATTACCCGAAGTAGTGTGCTTTTCCCGGCCCCACTGGGGCCAACAATACCAAAGATGTTACGGGTGGGAAAAGAGATTTCGTCGACTTGTAAAATCGTTTTTTCCTTTGTTTGAACAACGATCTGATGCAGCTTTAACTTTTCCATTACCAATAGTTCCTTTCTTCACGCAAATTACCGATAATCCCCATCACAAGAAAACTATTAAGGATAAAGCTAATCGCTAGTAGAACAAATCCAATGGTAAGGGCAGTTGGATAATTCCCCATCCGTGTTTCGAGAATGATGGCTGTCGTCATGACGCGGGTGTGCCCTTCAATATTTCCTCCGACAAGCATAACTGCACCGACCTCAGAGATTGCCCGGCCAAATGCAGTGCCAAGACCGGCGAAGATCCCTTTTCTTGCTTCTTTAATAATCGTCCAAGCAGCTTGCCAAGGTGTTGCTCCAAGGCTTTTTAACGCTTCTGTATACAGTTTTTCCTTTGCTTGAACCGCAGACATGGTTAAGCCCAAAATAATCGGTGTTACCAATATAGATTGGGCCATCATCATTGCTTGAGGAGAAAATAGCCATTCAAGAGAACCAAGTGGCCCGTAACGAGAGAGCATTAAATAAATGATAACCCCAATGAGGACGGGAGGCAGCCCCATACAGGTATAGACGAGAGCTACGATCCACCTTTTTCCTGGGAAACGGGTAAGGGCGAGTAAAGCACCAATAGGGATCCCAATAAGGATCCCTATAATAATGGCTGTTGTTGATATTTCTAACGAGAGCAAAATCACAGATAGTACATTGTCGTTAAAAGAAAGATTCAGGTTCATGAAATTCACCTAACGTTTCTTAGCACTTGGAACAAAAAGACCTTTTCCATATTTGTCTTTACCAAACTCACTAATCAATTTTTGACCATTTTCATCAACGAAGAAATGAATCAATTGGTCAGCTGAGTCAGATTTCTTTGTGCTCTTTACTTTCATAATACCATAGGGGTTAAACAATAGGGGATCTCCTTGTAGTACAACCTGTAATCCAAGTTTGCCTTTGTGAGATAAGAAAGTAGCTTCATCTGTAAGGGTATATCCACCTTTCTCATCGGCCATCTGAAGGGTAGCTCCCATACCTTGTCCAGCTTTTACGTACCATTCACCCTCAGGGTTAATACCTACAGCTTTCCAAATTGATTTTTCTTTCGTATGGGTACCAGATTCATCTCCACGAGAGATGAAGGTGGATTTCTTATCTGAAATTAACTTCAATGCTTCTGCAGCTGTCTTTACATTCTTAACTCCAGCAGGATCTTTCTCAGGACCTACGAGATAGAATTGATTATACATGACATCGTATGCATCAACCCCATAGCCATCTTGAACAAATTTATCTTCTTGTGATCGAGCATGAACAAGTAGAACATCTGCATTACCATCTTGTCCAATTTTAATTGCTTGTCCAGTACCAACGGCAACAACCTTCACCTTGATCCCTGTTTGTTTTTCAAAGATTGGAACCATATAGTCTAGTAATCCTGAATCTTGTGTACTCGTTGTGGTGGCTAACGTAATTTCTTTATCCTTAGAATCCGTTGCTTGTGCTGCAGGTTTGCTTGTATCCTGTGCTGCCTTATCAGCTTTAGGCGCGCTGCTACAACCAATCAGTAGCCCTAATAGCAGAAACAATGAAAATATGTAGAACGAAATTCTTTTCAAATTTTTCTCCCCCTTTGTGTATGCATGTTTCTAAGATAAACGAGTGATTTGCCCCGACAGTGTCATGTCGTATCCCCCTAACGAGATAACAGTCTGCTGGAACAATGGGTTTTGTAAAACCTCTAATAATGTTTGAAACGGTTGTTCTTGAAGCTTAAGAGTAGGTATGGCAAAATCATAGGGCTCTTTCTCAATGGGAACAAAATCAAGTCCTAATTGTCTAGCAGCACTTTCGATTCCAAGCACAACATCTACCTCTCCACGTAGAACAGCAGAAGCTGTAGCAAAGTGATTTCGTTCTTCCCTCTCATAGCCAGGAATGCAAGTAGGTGTTAGGCCAAGCTTCTGTAGATGGAAGTCAAGTAATATCCGGGTACCGGAACCCTTCTGGCGATTGGCAATTCTGTATTTGCCAGACAGAAAATCCTCCCAATGCGTGATTCCGCGAGGATTTCCTTTCGGAACTATAAATCCCTGCCATCTCTGGACAAAATGCACTAAGCTAACATCTTCGTGTGGTAATAAACGGGTAATAAAAGGACGATTATAAATCCCAAATTCCGGGTCAAATAGGTGGCAGCCAGCTATGTCTATTCTCCCTTTAAACAATTCAATAAGTCCTTCTAGGCTTCCTGAAAATACTGGAAAGAAACTAACTCCCAGCTTATTCAGATGCTCTATCAGCACGTCTATAGACAGGTCGTGACTACCTGAAAAATAGATCGTATTTGAGGTTGAGGTTGTTGGAGATGGAATTGCAGGTGTCAAAAGGGTGTGGGGGGCTTGCTGTGTACTACCATGAGCCATCATTTGATCAATATCTACACGTTGAATAAGAAGCTTGCGACCTAATCGTTTGGCAGGGATCTGGCCGCGCTTAACCATTTCATATACTGTGTATTTGGAGATTTTCAACAGCATAGCGGTTTCTTCTGGAGTCAAAAAGTTGCTTTCCAATATTCATATCACCTCCCTGTAATTAGTTTAAGTTTGGTTTAGTTTGGTTTAGTTAGACTTGTTACTAAAGTAATAGATTTATTCTGCTTTTTCAACTAAAATTTTCATAAGACACCGTTTTCAAAGGGTTTCTAACTAAAAAAATTACAATATAACTAAAAAAGCGAGAGGGAGGGAATGGAGGAGTCAAAGTAATTAGACAAAGATATTATCCTCCGATTCGCATCGTTTTCTTCCGGAAGTTACGAATGATTTCTTCTAGAATAGGTTCGTCTGCACTCGTGAAGTGAATATGAATAGCATTAACACTAAAACGAGAGGTGATTTGAACTTCTACTTCATACAAGATTTCACCTGACCAGTCCTCATTCGTAAATAGAATCGGAAATGTAACAGTTTGCTGTAGACCGCCTAATTCATTTAGGTACGTGCAAATTTGTGAAAGAGAAATTCCTCTGATTTCAAGCGTTTGTTCAACCATTGCACTTAACCCCCTGCAACGGGAGGAAATAGGGCAAATTGATCGTTTGCTTTTACAACTGTGGCTAATCCATCCTCATGAATAATATTGCGCCCATTGATAAATACATGGACGAATGGTTTTAGATTTCTATCGGAAGTGAATACTTCTTCTTCAAGGGGAGGAAACATAGTGATAAGGGTTTCTAGAATTTCGATGACTGTACTCCCTTCTTTTGCAGGGATTTCTACCGTTTTGGCTTGACAAATTTCTCGGAAATTAGCAAAGATTTTAACGATCATTTATTGGTTCCTCCTTTTTCTTTATATTATATAGCTAAGAACGAGTAAACAGGAGATAAAGAATTATCCAGTAAAGCCCACCTATAAAAAGGATCGGAAACTCTTTAGTATAATGGTAAAATATAAGGATATAAGGTTTAATGGAGGTTTAATTGATGAAATTTTTTAACGTGCAATCAGTTAGTCAGACAATAGAGATTATTAAAGAGCATTTTGGACCTACTAAACCTCCCATTCGTGTACGGGTCCCTGATGCACTTGGGATGGTATTAGCAGAAGATATTATATCTGAAGAACAAGTTCCTGCTTTTGCTCGGTCTACAGTTGACGGCTTTGCAGTAAGAGCAAGAGATACGTTTGGTGCAACGGATTCTCTACCAGCGTTTCTTGATATTACAGGAAGAATTGAAATGGGTAAGGCCGCGAGCCTCCCATTGGACGAGGGACAAGCTCAATATATACCAACAGGTGGAATGCTGCCAAGTGGGGCAGACGGTATTGTAATGATTGAATATGTTGAAGAGACACTTGATCTTTTGAATGTTTTTAAACAGGTAGCACCTGGTGAAAATATTATTAGGGCTGGAGAAGACGTGGAAGTGGGTTCTGTTGTCATGCGAGCAGGAAGGCGGCTGCGACCACAGGATCTGGGGGTACTATCCGCTATAGGTAAGACTGTAGTAAGTGTATTTCCCCGTCCGATCGTTGGGATTTTATCAACGGGAGATGAAATTGTTCCCGCAGATAAACGTGCCCTGGCTCCAGGTGAAGTGCGTGATATTAATAGCATGACGATTGGTTCTGCTGCCAAACAGTATGGAGCAGAAGTGGTTTATGCGGGGATCGTTGGAGACGATTATGAGGAATTCTATAACCGGGCAAAGCAGATCTTCGATCAAGTGGATTTCCTACTTCTTTCAGGAGGGAGCTCGGTAGGGACGAGAGACTTTACCGTACAAGTGCTTGAAGCATTAGGAGAACCAGGTGTTCTTATTCATGGAGTGTCGATTAAACCAGGTAAACCAACGATTGTAGCCAAGGCTTGTGATAAACCAGTCATGGGACTTCCAGGGCACCCGGCTTCTGCTTTAATTATATTTGATCTATTTGGTATTCCGATTATGGAAGGACTTGAGGGGCTTGTACATCGTCAGGTGGAACAGCGAACCTGGGCACGTATGGCTAGGAATCTCGCTTCTGCAGTAGGAAGATCCGATTATATTCGTGTAAAGCTTGAACAACGGGAGAATGAGCTTTGGGCGGTTCCTGTGTTTGGTAAATCAGGGTTAATTACAACAATGGTAGATGCAGATGGTATCGTTGAAATTCCGGATAAAAAAGAAGGGATTTTAGAAGGGGAGAAAGTTCGCGTAAAGCTATTCACATAAGGAAAAAGGGGGATATTCATGCGTAAAATATACTTGGAGGACACTCCTCTAAAGGAAGCACAGGCAGAACTATTAAATCAAGTATATTTTAATAGAAAAGTCGAGAAGGTTCCCACTCAACAGGCTCTAGGCAGGGTCAGTGCGGAGGCTATTTTCGCTAAAGTTTCTATGCCGAATTATCATGCTTCTGCAATGGATGGGGTAGCGGTGAAGGCAGATCGTACATTTACAGCGAATGAAAACAATCCAGTCCAACTCACTCATCTAGATGATTATATCGTGGTGGATACAGGTGATCCGATCCCGGATGGGTTTGATGCGGTTATTATGATAGAGAATATTCATCAAGTGGATGAGAATACGATAGAAATACTAGAGGCAGCAGCTCCTTGGCAGCATATTCGTCCGATTGGGGAAGATGTGGTTGTTGGAGAGATGATTGTTCCTTCCCATCATAAGCTTCGTCCAGTTGATCTTGGAGCATTGCTCGCGGGAGGGAATGTATCAATTCCTGTTCTGGCAAAGCCAAGGGTTTCAATTATACCGACAGGTACGGAATTGATACCGCCATCGGAGGAAGTAAAATTAGGCGAAATTATTGAATTCAATGGAACGGTCTTTTCGGCTTATCTTCAGGAATGGGGGGCTGAGCCCGTCTATCGTGGTATTGTGAAGGATGAGTATGAAAAGATCAAGGAAGCTGTCCTTGACGCTGTGAGAGATTCAGATATGGTAGTGATGAATGCTGGGTCTTCTGCTGGTACGGAGGATTTTACCTATCATGTCGTTCATGAACTTGGTGTGGTTCTAACACACGGTGTGGCAACTAGACCGGGTAAGCCAGTGGTCATTGGATTAATTAAAGGGAAACCGATTATTGGATTACCAGGTTACCCTGTTTCAGCCTACCTTAACCTTGAATGGTTTGCTCGTCCTCTGATTCATTACTATTATGGTTTATTAGAAGTTGAACGCCCAAGGTTGAAGGTGAAAATGGGAAGACGTGTGGTCTCTGTTATGGGTGCGGAGGATTTCGTGCGCATGACCATTGGGTGTATTGATGGGGAATATATTGCCAACCCGCTTACGAGAGCTGCAGGAGTAACTATGTCGATGGTGAAAGCAGATGGACTATTGCGTATCCCACCTGGTAATCTTGGGTTTGAACAAGGAGAAGAGGCAGAAATTGAGCTCTATCGTCCTATTGAGCAAATTAAGAATACGGTTGTAGTAACGGGAAGTCATGACCTCTCTTTAGATATACTACAGGTTCTTCTTCGAGATAGATTTCCAGAACAATTTCTCGTTTCCTCTCATGTAGGGAGTATGGGGGGGATCCTAGCTATCCAGAAGGGTGAGGCACATATGGCCGGGATTCATTTATTAGATGAAGCGAGTGGAACGTATAATGTGGCCTTCCTGCAGAAATATTTATCGGGAAGAGACGCTGTATTAATTAATCTTGTATATAGGCAGCAAGGTTGGATCGTAGGGAAGGGGAATCCGAAGAATATCCAAACTGTTTCCGATCTTGTACGGCCCGATGTTACCTATATTAATCGTCAGCGGGGTGCTGGAACTCGTCTTTTATTAGACTATTTACTAAAGCAAGAGAAGATAGAACGCAGTCAAATCTATGGATATGATCGTGAAACGATTTCTCACCTGAGTGTTGCAGCTTCCGTGGCTGGCGGGACTGCAGATACAGGGCTTGGGATTTATTCAGCAGCTAGCGAGATGGGGCTTGATTTTATACCTGTAGTAGAAGAGAGATATGATCTATTACTTACTAGAAGCTTCTATGAAAGTGAACGTTGTAAAGCAGTATTAGAGATCATTGGTTCGGAAGCCTTTAAGCAAGAAGTAGAATCACTTGGTGGTTATAGCTGCAGGGACACAGGCAATATCATGTATAAAACGTACTAAAGTCCGAGAGGGAGTGGAAGAGATGAATAATAAAAGGGAAAAAGTAGTGGATTTACTCCAGAGGCCTCTTCGCGATTTGCGTATCTCGGTTACGGATAAATGTAACTTTCGCTGTACCTATTGCATGCCTGCAGAACTATTTGGACCAGATTTTCAATTTATGCCGAAGGAAAGACTCTTAACCTTTGAGGAGATTACTCGTCTCGTTAAGATCTTTTCTGAACTAGGTGTAGAGAAGATTCGTATTACAGGTGGAGAACCTCTAATGCGAAAGAAATTAGATGAATTAGTACGAATGATTAATACGGTTCCAGGTATTGATGATATTGCAATGACTACGAATGGATCGCTTCTCACTGATCATATTCAGCAGTTGAAGGATGCTGGATTGAAAAGGGTGACTGTAAGCTTAGATAGCCTTGATGTTGGGCGATTCGGTCAGATTAACGGTCGTGGATACAAGGTGGAAGATATTCTCGAAGGAATTGAATTTGCTTCAAAGCTTGGCCTTGATGTGAAGATTAACATGGTTGTTCAAAAAGGAGTTAATGATCAGGATATTCTTCCTATGGCCAAGTATTTTTATGAAAAAGGGCAGACCCTTCGATTTATTGAGTTTATGGATGTTGGAAATAGTAATGGGTGGAAATTAGATCAGGTAGTGCCTAGCAGGGAAATTCACGATCTCATTCATGCCCAGATGCCACTTGAACCGGTAGTGCCGAACTACTATGGTGAAGTTGCTTCCAGATATCGTTATCAAGGTACAGATAAAGAAATTGGATTTATTTCTTCTGTTACCCAAGCGTTCTGTTCAACCTGTACAAGAGCAAGAATCTCTGCTGAAGGCCATTTATATTTATGTCTTTTTGCAACAGGTGGTTTTGATTTACGGACTCCATTGCGTCAAGGATATAGCGATGAGGAAATAAGCCAATTAATTATTAATCAATGGACAAACCGTGAGGAACGATATTCAGAAATTCGCTTAAGCCAAACAGAGGGATTAGATCGGAAGAAGGTTGAAATGTCTCATATTGGTGGATAATCAAGAAGACAGTTGGTGGTGGAAAAAGACGTTGAGGCCAAGGCTTCCGTCTTTTTTCATCATTTTTGTTGAATTTCCTCGGAAATAATAAATTTATGCAGAATTGTAACGAAAGTTCAAGGGATATGATCAGAATTTTAAATAAACGGAAAAATGATTAGGAGAAAATGGGGATGTTTATTGGATATGTTGGAGCAAATTAAGTCGGTTTATCGAAATCGAACACCTCGAATTCTTGGGGCTGAGAGTCTAAGATCAGCTTCAGTCATGTTAACCTTAATTGATGTTAAAGGAGAATTATCGGTATTATTTCAAGTAAGAGGGCATAAACTACGGAATCAACCGGGAGAGATCTGTTTTCCGGGTGGACGGATTGAACCAGGTGATCCTACTGAAGAAGCTGCTGCCATTCGAGAGACATGTGAGGAATTAGGCATTCAATCGGATAATATAGAAATGATGGGCCATCTCGATATTTTCGTTACCCCTCACACTATTATTTATCCCTTTCTTTGTCGATTGAAAGCAGTAGAATTACACCCTGATCCCCAAGAAGTACATGAGGTTTTTACTGTCCCATTAGATTATCTTCTCAATTGTGAACCAGAATTATATTTTCTTCCTCTTACAATACAGCCACCAGAAGACTTTCCCTTTCATTTAATACCAGGTGGGAAAGATTACAAGTGGAGAAAATCAAGTATCCCAGAGTATTTTTATCAATACGGTGATAAGGTGATCTGGGGCATCACAGCTCGAATTTTACGTGATTTTCTTGAGAAAATTAAGAAACAATAGATAAAAAAAGGCTCTGAAAGAGACTGATAACCGAGTATTTCTAGGATACTCGGTTTTTCTTTGTAATAAATTAAATGGAATTGAAACATATTATTAAAAATAAAAAGTAGAGCATCCACTCTACTTTTCTTTCGTTTTAAACTTCCTAAAATTCATGTACCCAAACCTGCGGAAACTATTTACATTACACCATCACAATGTATTTCATTCCAATTTGATGTCAATCGTTTTTTGGAAAGGAGCAATAAGACAATAGATGAGATCATCTAAGATCGTAACGATACTTACTACTATTTCTATCTTACTGCCAAATTTCAATAGCATGGTGCATGCGGAAAAAATACATACTTCTGAGATGGTCCCTCAATATCAATCACGTGACCAAATCCCTCTAGACTTTAAGTGGCGATTAGAGGATCTATATCATTCACAGGAGGAGTGGAAGAAGGATATTACTGAGGTGGAGAGCTTGTCTGAACAACTGAATGGCTTTGTAGGAACACTTCATCAATCACCTCAACAATTAAAACAAGTACTTGATCAGTATGTAAGGATTAACCGAATATTTGAAAAGGTCTTTGCGTATGCCAAATTATCCTTTCATACCAACAAAAATAGCTCTCAGTTTCAACAGCTATCCTCTCAGGTTGATGATCTTTCCATAAAGGTTGGAGAACAGACATCATTCGTTATTCCTGAGTTGTTGGCTATTCCTAAATCAAAGCTAACTAAATTCCTTGATGAACCTGACCTACAGGAATACCGTAGATGGGTAAATGTGCAAATTCGAAGTAAAGATCATACCTTGCCAAAGGAAATGGAGGAGATTCTGGCTAAAAGTGGGGCCATGGCCAATACACCTGAGAGTATTTTTAGCATGCTAACAAAGGATATTACCTTCCCCACTATTAAGGATGAGAGTGGGAAAGAAGTCAAGCTTACTCCAGCCAATTATGGTACCTACATTCAAAGTGAAAATCGTGAAATACGAAAACGTGCATTCGAAGCCTATTATCAAACGATTAACCAGTTTAAGGATACCTTCGCACAAATCCTACAGTCAGAGGTAAAGAAAAATATCTTCTATGCGGATGTAAGAAATTATTCATCTACCCGGCAAGCTAGCTTAGAAACAAATAATATTCCATTATCTGTATATGATAATTTAATTTCCACTGTACATGAGGAACTACCTAAACTCCATGAGTACATGGCCTTGAAGGAGAAGGCTGTAGGTACCCATAAATTACATCTATATGACCTATATTTGGGATTTGAAAAAAATAAAAAGCCCTCCTATATTCCTTACCCACAAGCTCAGAAAAGGGTAAAAGAGGGGCTATCTATTCTTGGAGAGGAATATAGTCACTTACTTGATAAAGCATTCAACGAACGCTGGATCGATGTGTATTATACACCCGGAAAGCGATCTGGTGCCTATCAATGGGGTGCTTATGATGTTCACCCGTTCATCCTATTAAACTACCGCGGTGGGATGGATGATGTATTTACCCTAGCCCATGAATTCGGGCATGCTGCACATAGTTATTTCACCAATAAGAATCAGAAATACTTAAATTCTGGATATCCCATCTTCACAGCCGAAGTAGCCTCCACAACAAACGAAGCATTACTATTTAAAGAAATGTACAACAATGCCAAATCCAAGCAGGAAAAGATAGCAATTCTAAACCAAAGACTTGAGGATTACAGTGGGACACTATTCCTACAAACTTTATTTGCTGAATTTGAAAAGATCATTCATGAAAAATCTGAGAAGGGAGAAGCCTTAACAGCTGAAGCTATGTCGAAGATTTATGGGGATTTATTGAAAAAGTATTATGGCCCAAGCCTTCAGATCGACAAATTAGCTTCCCTTGGGTGGGCAAGGATTCCTCATTTTTATCGTAATTATTATGTTTACCAGTATGCAACAGGATTTGCTGCTGCTAATGTTTTTGCTAGGCAGATGATGGAGGAAGGGCAGCCTGCTGTTGATCGCTATATCCATAAGTTTCTTTCTGCTGGTGATTCCAAGGATCCTATGGAGGTTCTTAAGGACGCCGGAGTAAATATGAACTCCCCAAAAGTGATTAAACAAGCTCTAAAAGGGTTCGAAGAAACCTTAGATGAATTATCTAAACTCCTCGCATCTTAAACGTTTACATTTCATTTGTGGTTTTCCACAAATAAGCGTAAGAAAGTTTTGCATTTTACATAAGGTTTGAGTTTTTGGTCATACCTTATAATGAAATGGCAAGAGGAAATGAAATAGATCGCTTAAATAAAGGGAGTTGATCGATATGATTATAGGTGTTCCTAAAGAGATAAAAAATAACGAAAACCGTGTTGGGATTACACCAGCAGGTGTAACAGCATTTAAAAACAGTGGACATGAGGTTCTTGTGGAGACTGGGGCTGGAATGGGTAGTGGATTTACAGATGAAGAATATGCTACTGCAGGAGCCAAAATTGTTCCAACAGCTAAAGATGCATGGGCAGCTGAAATGGTGATTAAGGTAAAAGAGCCATTAGCTGAAGAATATGATTTCTTCAGTGAAGGATTAATTCTATATACTTATTTACATTTAGCACCAGAAGCTGAGCTAACGAAGGCGCTTGTTGACAAGAAGGTTGTTGCGATTGCCTATGAAACCATTCAGCTTGATAATGGTGCCCTACCACTCCTTATGCCTATGAGTGAAGTGGCAGGACGTATGTCTATTCAAATAGGTGCACAGTTTTTAGAAAAATCTAAGGGTGGTAAGGGAGTCTTACTTGGTGGAGTTCCTGGGGTTGCACCTGCAGAGGTGGTTGTTGTTGGTGGAGGGATCGTTGGAACCAATGCAGCTAAGATGGCCTTAGGTCTAGGGGCTAGTGTCACATTGCTTGATATTAACCCAGACCGTCTTCGCCAGTTAGATGATCAATTCGGTGGACGTCTCAAGACACTGATGTCTAATAGTTATAATATCGCAGCTTCTGTGAAGAAAGCAGATTTACTTGTTGGTGCTGTGTTGATTCCAGGAGCACGTGCCCCACGTTTGGTTACAGAGGCTATGGTGCAAACGATGGAACCGGGTTCTGTTATCGTTGATGTAGCTATAGACCAAGGGGGTTCGATTGAAACGATTGATCGAATTACCACACATAGCAATCCAACCTACTTAAAGTACGGTGTCCTTCACTATGCGGTAGCTAATATGCCAGGTGCCGTTGCCCGTACATCTACTTTAGCTTTAACGAATGTAACGATTCCTTATGGAGTGCAAATTGCAAATAAGGGATATCGTCAAGCTGCACAAGAAAATACAGCATTAGCCAAAGGAATTAACGTAATTGATGGAAAGGTTACATTCAAGGCTGTTGCAGAGGCACATGGGTATCCACATACCCCAATCGATCTTGTATTACAACAGAAGATCACTGTCTAATAAATAGGAGAGTCCTGTATAAATCACAGGGCTCTTTCTTGTTTTTTCTGGGGATTTGGTATAATAGAGGAAGGACATTGAACATGATGGAGTGAGAAGTTTTGTTAGAACGATATTATACGGTAAAAGGATTTGGAGAAACGGAAATCGAAATTAATCGATCCCGGTTTATTTGTTATGTTGATCGGGCAGAGACGGAGGAACAAGCTCAAGAATTCATCGCTAGGATGAAGAAGAAGCACTGGGACGCCACTCATAATTGTTCTGCCTATTTAGTGGGAGAACAGGATCAGATCCAGAAGGCCGATGATAATGGGGAGCCAAGTGGAACGGCAGGCAAGCCTATTCTTGAGGTCCTAAAGAAAAATCATGTGAAGGATTGTGTGGTCGTTGTCACACGCTATTTTGGCGGAATTAAATTAGGGGCTGGAGGTTTAATTCGAGCTTATGGGAAAGGAGCGGCAGAAGCACTACGAGCAGGAGAACTGATTGAACGGGTGAAGCATCATCTCTTTCATTTTGAGGTAGACTATACTTTCCTTGGAAAGATTGAGAATGAGCTAAGAGGAAAAGAAGAGTATATAGTTGATCAAATTTCTTATTTAGACTTGGTTACTGTTTCAGTGCTCACTCCACCAGAGAAGGAACAGGCTCTACTTGAATGGATCACGAACCTAACAAGTGCCCAATCGAAGATCACCTCTGGTGAGGCAAGATATGTAGATTTTCAGAAAGAACCGAAAGATACATAGTATGCAACCCCTTGGCAACAATAAAATGAAAAAATAATTGCAAATTCGAACGAATGATGGCAAATTTGGAAAAAAGGTTTACTCTTGCTTTCAAAAAAACTACAATAATTAATGTATGTTTTAAAGGATTTTAAATTAAGATCGGACTGGAGTGTGAAGACCATGGTGATGACGCTAATCTTAATTCTTGTAACCCTAACTACCGGATATGGAATTCTCCAAACGAAACGTCAAGGGAATAAGTTTGGTTTTGGATTCTCAGTTATTTCATTCTTAGTGTTATTGTTTATTACAGGACTAGCCTTAATCATGTAAATCGCTCCAGTAAGGAGCGGTTTTTTTTATGCTTCTATAAAAGGAAAGTTTTCCCAAAAGGGTAGGTTTCGCCTATCCTTCTTTCCATTGTGTCTTTTTCCTGTTAAGATTTGAAGTAGTTTAACATAGCTTTTAAGACTTTTGCCATGAGATGTCTATATTCTCATGATGATTGAAAAGGGGAGAATAATAATGGAAGTCTTGAAAATTAGCCCAAGAGGATATTGTTATGGTGTTGTGGATGCGATGGTATTGGCTACACAGACAGCGAAGAACTTCGATTTCCCTCGACCTATTTATATATTAGGCATGATTGTTCATAACAGTCATGTAGTAGATGCTTTCGAACACGAAGGGATTATCACCTTAGATGGACCTGATCGATTTAGTATGATAGAGAAAATTGAAAAGGGAACCGTTATTTTCACTGCACATGGAGTTTCCCCACAAGTTAAACAAAGAGCCCGTGATAAGGGATTAACGGTTGTAGATGCTACGTGTCCAGATGTAACAAAGACACATACGCTTGTTAAAGAGAAGGTGGCAGCTGGGTACGATATTATCTATATCGGTAAAAAGGGGCACCCTGAGCCAGAAGGGGTAGTTGGCAATGCTCCGGACAAGGTTCATCTTATTGAAAATGAACATGACCTAGAAGCGCTTGAAATTGATAATGATAGAATAGTTGTTACGAACCAAACCACGATGAGTCAGTGGGATATCAAGAATGTCATGAATAAGTCGATTGCCAAATTTCCACATGCAGAAATTTTCAATGAAATCTGTATGGCTACTCAGTTAAGACAGGAAGCTGTTGCAGAACAAGCGAAAGAAGCAGATTTACTGATTGTTGTGGGTGATCCGAAGAGTAACAATTCGAATCGATTAGCCCAAGTATCCCAAGAGATTGCGGGCACAGAGGCTTACCGTGTAGGAGATGTTACAGAAATTAATCGTGAATGGTTAAAAGGAAAGAGGAAGGTAGCTGTCACCTCGGGTGCATCGACTCCTACTCCGATTACAAGAGAAGTGATTGCTTACCTTGAACAGTTTAATGAGAATAATCCTGAGACGTGGGAGCCTATAAGAACAGTCAATCCAAGCAAAATTCTACCTACGGTTAAAGAGAAAGCATAATATAAGCCCTTGTCCCTGTCGTAATTTGTTATATAACAATTAGATAAATTCCTATTGATATCATACACGATAGTTGTTATAATACAGATAATAGATCGGAAGATAAGGGAGTTGGTTGTTGTGAAACAGTTTATGGATACAAGATATAAATGGGCACATGAAGGAGAACATTTCGTACTTTCCGATATAGACCGTAACTTCTATGCTTGTCATTATTTGGATTCCAATGAGGGATTTGTTATTGATAAACAGGTATTCGATAATCATCTTTCTAAGGGTAAGATTCAATCCAGTTTAGATACGAGTATTGCTGTTTAAATAACCAAGTTGCACCTGTGTGTGGTTAAGAATTCAAGAAAATTTATAAATTCTAATACATTAAAATAAGTCGGATCCCATAGGGTCCGACTTTTGTTCGTATTATAGCTTACGAAAGTCGAGAGATCGGAAAGGCGATTTCTTCCTCAGAACCAGCGAAGGTTCCCCACGCCATGACCCCGTTTAAATAGGTGATAGTAAAAGGTCCCTCGTAACCAACCACTTGATATTCCTTTCCAGGAATAAAAGTGCTTGGATTTAATAAATAGGATTTGGCCATGTAGAATTTTTGTTCTAGTATGGCAGATTCCGAGAAGAATCCTGCTTGATGCTTTTTCATTGCTCCTTCTTTATATTTAATTAAAGCTTGTTCTAATTCCTCTTTACTCATCTCACTAAATCGTTTTTCCATTAAAGAGCACTTCCTTATTATTTTATCGGACTATCTTATTATAATGAATCTGGCTATAGGT
>DATFAS010000166.1:0-4766 GCA_035254305.1 Bacillota bacterium | reverse complement strand
TATCACACCCATACTACTTGAATATTTAAGTTTGATCACATCATAAGATATCTCCTTAAAATCGAAACATACTGGGATCAGAATGGGGTAAACAACATGATTTCACCGAATGGTCAACACCTAAAAAAGGTCTCTTTAATTGGAAGTTGGGAATTAAACTTAGAAACTTATAACTTTAAATGCTCGAATGAAATTTACAGAATAATAGGTGTGGATAATTCTTATCATCTGAATATAATAAATGTTTGGCACTTTATTTCTCTTGATGAAAAATCGATAGTGAAAAGACATATATATGAAGCTATTCATGAGAAAAAGCAAAGTAACTTCGTACACCGTATCCTTCGCAGAGATGGAGAGTTTTGCTATGTTAGACAGCGCTTACGTTGTTTATTTGATAAGATTGGCAATCCGATTTGTTTGTTGGGAACCATACAGAATTTTACGGAAGAATACCCTGAAGATCATCATTTATCAAGGAATAAACAACTTTACCGTTGCCTTTTTACCTTAAATCAAGATGCAACGTTTGCCATAGATTTAAATGGGATGCTCATTGATGTTAACCCTGCTGCATCTGTGTTAACAGGATATCCCATAGAGGATTTACTTCATACAAATTTTATCGATCTGATTATGCCAGACGATATAGAAAAAGGTTGGCTCACTTATCAGGAAGTATTACAAGAAAAAATACAGAATTTTGATATTTCATTGAAACACAAGGCGGGACACCCTATTCATATCCAAGGATCTGCCCTTCCAATCATTATCGACAACCAAGTTACAGGTGTAATCGGGATTGCAAGAGATATTTCACAACTGGTCAAAACAGAGAAGCAATTACTAGTTAGCCAAGAACAGCTACAGAGTATATTCAATAATGTAGACGTTGTCCTGTGGTCCCATGACTATACAACAGGTGTACATGTGTGCTCACCCAATGTTGAAAAAATCTTTGGTGTTTCCGCAGACTCCTTTATCCAAAATCCGATGATGTGGAAGGAAATGACCCATCCAGATGATTTGGAGCAACTTGAATTATCTGAACAAAAATATTCGCAAGGGATGAGTATAACCAGAGAGAATCGTATTATACGACCTAATGGAGAAATAAGATGGGTACACCAGCGTATTACCCACATCACAGATGCAACTGGTCAAAAAATTCGTAGCCAGGGAGTTACAATCGATATTACAGAACGCAAGCAGGCTGAAGCAAAGCTTCATTATATCGCCTATCACGATACACTAACCGATTTACCCAATCGCAGGAATTTTGAAGAAAAGCTTCAATTCGAGCTCGATCATGCTAGAATGACCAACCAACAAATTGCCGTTATGTATCTAGATTTGGATCGTTTTAAATTTATTAATGACACGCTTGGACATCATATTGGGGATCGGTTAATGCAGGAGATCGGCAAAAGGTTAATGGAATGCATTCGCCAAGAAGATACGTTAGCTCGCCTTGGTGGAGATGAATTCACCGTTATTTTGCCTAACATTCAAACGATCAATCATGCAATCACTATTGCCCAAAGCATAGTTGATTCTAGCAAACAGCCTCTTATCATCAATGATTACGAATTGTATATTACAACTAGCATCGGTATTAGCCTTTACCCTATGGACGGAGAAGATTCATTAACATTAATAAAACATGCAGATATGGCTTTATATCAGGCGAAAGAAAAAGGAAAGAATAATTTTCAACTCTACTGTTCTTCTATGAATTCGAAAACACATAAAACTTTCACCTTTGGGAACGACCTATATAAAGCATTGAAACGAGAGGAATTCGAATTATACTATCAGCCACGGATCGATCTCAAAACAAAAAGGATTAATGGAGCAGAAGCTCTCTTGAGATGGAATCACCCCAAACGCGGAAAAATCCTTCCGGGCGAATTCATTTCTATCACAGAAGAAACAGGACTGATTATACCGATTGGGGAATGGGTTTTGCACAGCGCTTGCAAACAAAATAAAGCATGGCAACAGGCTGGGCTGCCGCCTATTCCTTTATCGGTAAATCTTTCGACAAGACAATTACTAGAAAAAGGCTTAGTTGAAAAAGTAAAACACATCATTGGGGAATCAGGTTTATGCCCATCATGGATTGAATTGGAGATCACAGAAAGCTCCCTGATGCAAAATGAAGATTACGCAACGATCCTATTACATCAGTTAAAGGAATTAGGAATCAAAATTTCCCTTGATGATTTTGGAACAGGGTACTCATCCCTTGCCTATCTCAATCATTTTAAGCTAGATACCCTTAAAATAGATCGATCATTTATAAAAGATATATCCGTTCATTCAAAACACACGAAAGTTACTACGGCAATCATCCATTTAGCCCATAATCTAAATATGGATGTTGTGGCTGAGGGAGTAGAAACAGAGGAACAGATTCATTTTCTTCAGAAGCACGATTGCCGGACGGTTCAAGGATACTATTTTAGTCCTCCTCTACCCATTCATGAATTTCAAGAGCTACTCCGCAAACAAGGATAGTTATAAAATTTTCTATTGCTTCGTCATACTTGATATTGTATTCGGCAATCTAATCATGCATGTTTTGGTAGTATATTTTCTGTATAAACAACAATTACATATGAATAAAGTATACATAAAAGGGGCTGTAATCGGATTTCAGCCCCTTTCTTGATAATTAACAATCGACACCCTATAGTTCAATAACATCTTCAAAGGGACATAAAAATAAGCCCTGGGGCACAGGGTAACTCTCAACCTAAACTATCCATAGTTTAGTTAAATTAAGTGTAGCTTAAAAGTGTGGGAGCATTATGATTAAAATGTGGGAAATTGTTTAATTGATTTAAATCTATTGCTCCTTTACTACTTAAGCCATCTTAGGCATACTTCTTTAAAATATGTGCCAAATTACGTTTTCTTTTATAACGCAAAAAGAGTGCTGCTCTTAATAAGTTATCTAATCCAATGCTCAACCACACAGCCGGAAGTCCAAACTTAAAGTACCAAGCAAAAACGTAAATCCCTAATGTTCTAATCCCCCAAATCCCAATTGTTGTGACCATCATAGGGTATTTGCTATTTCCTTCTGCTTGAATGGCTGCCGTATCAATTAAAACCGATGCAAGGAAAGGTTGAGAGAGGATATCTATTGCTAATATCACTGTTAGTAAGTGTATGACATTTTTGTTATGCGTATATAAAAGACCTAGCCAAGGGCTTGTCACACACAGAATTATCGTAGCCAATGTCATCGAAATAGCCGATAATCTCCAACCCCACTTACGATACGATTCAATATCGGTGATATTCTTTTCTCCTATCGCTTGACCAATAGTCACAGATGCGGCTGTGGCAAAACCTCCACCAATGGTATAGGCAAATGTCGTTAAATTCCCTGCAATGTTATGAGTTGCATATACTTCAATTCCCATGCGAACAATTAATCCAAAATATAAAACCTGCCCTAATCGCATAGATAAACGCTCCATGGAAGCAGGAATTGCAAAAACAACCATGTCTTTTAATAATGAAAAATTGAGTGCTGTATCTGAACGCCCTAACGCGATGGCTGGCTTTTTTCTTGACTTAATCCAAAGACGAATAGAAGCATATAAGCGAGCTAGAACCATTGCATAAGCTGCACCTTTTAAACCCAGCCCAGGAATGGAGCCAATTCCAAAAATAAGAACGTAGTCCAAAATAACGTGAAGAATGTTCATCTCAAATCCAACACGCAAAGGAGTCTTGGTATCACCAGTTGCACGGAAAGCTGCGGATTGGGCGATAAATAAAGCAATAAGTACGGAAATGCCTAGAACAATTTTGAAGTAAGGCATTGATGTTGTTTCAAGCTCCCCTGTAGCCCCCATAAGATGTAAGAGAGGTACAGAAAGAAAAATGGAACCTAATGATAGTAGAAATCCAAAAACAATGGCAATTAAATAACCATGCCAGACAGCAGAACGCCCCCTCTCTAATTGCTTAGCACCAACTGCTCTCGCCAAAAAGACAGATAAGGCCGTAGAGATGGCTGAAAACACCCCGATATAAGTCATACTGTATATATTCGTTACACCAACCGCATCAATTGCAATAAGACCTAATCTGGCAATAAAAAAGGAATCAACAACGCCCAATAAGTTTTGAAGATACGCCTCCAAAATAGCAGGATAAGCAAGAGAAAGAATTACTCTTGCAGGGGCGGAATTTTTAAGCATATGTACACTTCCTACCGAATGAAATTATCTAATGCTTTTTTCAAATCATCTAATACTTTCTCTTCATTACCTTCGTGAACCGCATCAACAAGACAACTTTCCATGTGGTCAGCAAAGATGACTTTTGCAGTGCTATCTAGAGCTTTTCTTATTGCTGCAATTTGTAAGAGGATATCCGGGCAATCCCGACCTTCCAAAGCCATTTCTTTAATTGCTCTTACATGACCCTCGATTCTTGCTAATCGATTCACCACTTGTTTTCTATGTTTATGGTCATGATTATGTTCGTTCATATTCATTCCTCCCTAAATAATAATATCCCCCTAGGGGGGATATGTCACTTGATAGAATTTCCTTTCTTAGAACGATTAGGTAAAAAGAAAATTGTTGTATATCCCTTAATAAATTAGGCAAAAATCCATGTTGAGGATTTGCATGGAAACCAGTATGAAACCAGTATGGAAGAAGGGATACAAAATGAAGAAACACTCTATTTTTTTTCATCAATATTAGGATTGTCGGTAATAGGCTTGTTTATATTCAATA
>DATFAS010000165.1:0-9223 GCA_035254305.1 Bacillota bacterium | reverse complement strand
AGGTGAATAGGATTAAAAAGGGACGCTGAATTAAAATCAGTGTCCTTTTTTAACGGATAAGAATGGGTCATCCGTTTGAACTTGATTAAATAGGAAAAACTCCCATGAAGAAAAATGCTTGTCAAGGACAGAATAGTATTGGGTTAAAAATTTTCATTAAGGAGAAACCCAATGGATTTTCAATCTTTAACAAGTGTAGGGAGGACAATCATGGGAATTTTAAGTGGAAATCCGCAAAACGAACCAATGCATTATGGTGAAGTTTCAGGTGTGTGGGGCTATTTGTTAACAGAAAAAGCATTGTACGCACAGTATCAAGTATATCTCAATCATTGTGGAGACAAAGAATTACACAACTTTATTCAAGATTGCATTACATCCAAAAAGCAATGCATTGAACAGGTTGAAAACTTGCTTAAAGCAAACGGAGTTGCCTTACCTCCAACTCCTCCAGACCGACCTGTTGCTTCCATAGAGAGTATTCCAGCAGGTGCAAGAATCAATGACCCTGAAGTTGCAGGAGCAATTTCAAGAGATATTGCTCTAGGATTAGTGGCTTGTAGTTCAATCATGGGTCAATGTATTCGGGAAGACATTGCAGCTATGTTTGGACAGTTCCATGTTACTACAGCGCAATTTGGAGTTAGGCTGCTTCGCCTTAATAAGCAGAAAGGTTGGCTGGTTGTACCACCACTCCATGTTCAAACTCCTGAACTTGTACATGCTTAAAAAGCCCCCGGGGCTCCATTTTTAAACTGGCTGACCTTATAAAATGAAGGGGATCCTAAGAAATCCCCTTCATTAAGGTAGGCCTTAACCTATAGATCATTGATCACAATATAAGTTGCTTTTATAGGGCCGTGAACTCCAACAACAAGGTTCAATTCAATATCAGCAGAGTTACTTGGACCGGAGATGAAATTGATACAGGAGGCAACATGTCCTGTTTCCTGATAGATTTCCCGCATTTTCACTGCTGCTTGTGTCATTCTTGGAACAAGGGTGCTTTTTGGAATGAGCATGATTGAAGTGGCAGGTAAAAAGCTTACAGTTCTTCCCTTATCTTTGTCGCTAAATAGGACTACTGTTCCCGATTCAGCAAGCGTGATTTCACTAATCGTGATACCGACATTAGCTTTCTCCGCTTTTTGCACATTTTCTTCCCCTAAGGTGAAATCCCATTCAAACACATCCATGTTTTGTGCTGGCCACTCCTGTTTCATTAAGGAGTCAAGCCCCCATTCGGAGAAGCGTTCGTCCTTCCAAGTTATAATAGGACCGCCGCCATTGTCAACGACCACATCATGAATAACACCGGGCAGATCGTTTAGGTCAGTGGTAAAAATCCTCGTATGGATTTTTTTACAATGCTCCGTCAAAATCTCTAGCAGCTCATCCTGCGTCGCACCTTTATAAACCTCATGCTGTGGCTGGTATTTCCAGATCGGTCTTTCAACCGGAGAGAAAACACGAGGCCGGTTCAGCTGGCTAGCAAGTTGATTTAAAAATTTATCTCGATTATGGATGGTGCCAATCATGGTTATTTATCTCCTTTGTCGCGATTTTTAAACCAATCTCTGAATCTTTCTTTATTCGGAGCCGGGAACTCTCGAATATCCGTCCAAGCCTTAAGCGGCCCTGGTCCATTAGAGATCTTATCCCCTGAGGTAAATGGATTTAGTGCAGCTGGTGCGAATTTGGAACCAATTTTATACAGAGTAGGTGAAGCTGCTCCAAGACCAAAGGCTTTCATTAATAATTTTTCAGAGACGGGTGCTTTTCCTTCCTGTTCCACTATGATTTCCCGATGTTTGTGAATCAGTTTATGGAGTGGAATTTTCACCGGGCATACTTCTGTACAGGCACCGCAAAGGGTCGATGCATAGGGAAGCTCCTTGTAGTCATCATAGCCTCCTAATAATGGAGTAAGGACGGCGCCCATTGGCCCGGGATAAATGGAGCCGTAGGAGTGGCCGCCGATATGACGGTATACTGGGCAGACATTGATGCAAGCACCACAGCGGATACATTGTAATATGGACTGGAATTCACTTCCAATAATACTGGATCTACCATTATCCACAATGACTAGGTGGAATTCCTGCGGTCCGTCAACATCTAGCTCCTCCCGAGGACCAGTTAATACGGTAATATAGCTCGTTAGCTTTTGCCCAACAGCATTTCTCGTTAACATGCTGATGAGGACTTCCATCTCTTCGAAGGTTGGAACAATTCGTTCCATCCCCATGATGGTAATTTGTGTTTTTGGTAGTGCTGTTACTAAATCAGCATTCCCTTCATTTGTAACTAAGCTGAATGAACCTGTCTCAGCAACCGCAAAGTTACAACCGGTAATCCCGATATCTGCTTCAAGAAATTTCTTACGAAGGGTAATACGTGCTTGATAGGCGAGTTCTTCTGGTTTTGATGTTTTGGTGTATCCTAATTTTTTTTCGAATACTTCGCGAATTTGCTCTTTGTTTTTGTGTAAGGCAGGTACAACGATATGGGAGGGTGGATCATGGTCATCAAGCTGAAGAATATATTCGCCGAGGTCGGTCTCGACGACTTCACAGCCTTCCTCCTGAAGCATTGCATTTAAGCTAATTTCTTCCGTCACCATCGATTTTGATTTAACAATTTTTTTTGCGTTTTTCTTCTGCACAACACTTCTGACATACTCATTTGCTTCTTCCTTCGTTTGGGCAAAAAAGACGTGCCCGCCACGCTTGGCAACATTTTCACTTAACTGCTCTAGGTAGTAATCCAAATACTCAATAACATGTTGTCGGATTTCTTCGCCGTGATTGCGCCAATCTTCCCAGTTGCCGAGTTCCTCAGTGGTTACAGCCTTGCGTTTCAATCCCATTCCATCCTGCGCTTTGGCTACGGCTCCGCGCATGAAATCATCTTGGATTCCATTTTCAACACGGTCTTTAAACTGTTCGGTACTAATCTTCATTGCCATAGGAAATTCCTCCACAATCATTTTTTCTAACGGCTGTTTAATACTTCTGCAATATGCAGTACTTTTAGCGGTTTCCCTAATCGATTCATCCTGCCGCCGATATTCATTAAGCAGCCTGCATCTGCGCCAATCAAGTATTCTGCACCAGTTTCTTCTACATGACGGACTTTTTCATCAACCATCTGCTCAGAAATCTGTGCCATTTTAACAGAGAAGGTACCGCCAAAGCCGCAGCATTGTTCTTTACCTGGTAATTCAGTGAATGTTAAACCTTTGACATTTTTTAATAGAATCATTGGTGGTTCTTTCACACCTAGTAATCTTGTCATATGACATGAAGTGTGATAAGTCACATTTCCCTCAAATCTAGCACCGACATCTTCTGTTTTTAAGACTTCAACGATAAATTGGGTTAGTTCATATGTCTTGGCAGCTAATGCTTTTGCCTTTGGCTCCCATACGGGGTCACCTGCAAAAACATGAGGATACTCATGGAACATATAGGCGCACGATCCAGATGGCGAAACGACATATTCGGCATCACGGAATGTTTCCATCATTTGCTTCATAGCTTCTTTCGATTCCTTCACATAACCGCTGTTATATGCAGGCTGACCACAGCAAATCTGTGATTCTGGGAATTCTACAACACATCCAAGTCTTTCAAGCAATTCAACTGTCGCCTTGCCAACATTGCCTTGGAACATATCTACGATACAAGTTGCAAATAGAGTAACTTTCATTTTCCCGTCCCCTTAAAAAACAAATTCTTTACCAAATTCGTCAATCAGTCAACTGGTCATCGGATGACCTGTAGATAGTAATATTCTATATCTTACAACAAAACTATCCTAGCTAGAAAGTGCTTTCATGAAAAAAGACTTCTTTTATCCCATTTGAAATGCGCAAAAAAAGGGCTCTTACCTAAGTAGTAACCCTTTCTTAACAGCCATTTAAGGTCTATTATATTTTGTTGTTTGTTGCAGGTATTTTCCTAGAAGAGCATTGACATTTTCTAGGTGAATAAGCATATTCGTTCTTGCTGCCTCTTCATCTTGCTCTTTAATTGCTTCATAAATGGCAAAATGCTCTTTATATAATTGCTCAATGGTTGTTTCTTTGGAAAATAGCCAAAGTCTTCGTGTTTCGCGCATTGTTTCAACCATTAGCTCAGATACATGGTTCATTAAGTTTAGTAGTAATTGGTTTTGAGTGGATTCAGCGAGAGCCATGTGAAACTGTAAATCTGTTGATTCACCAAGTTCCTCATCCCCTTTAGCTTCAAGCATTGCTTCAAGGGCAGCCTCCATCATGGATAGATGTTGTTCGGTTCTTTTTCTCGCCGCCACGGCTGCAGTTCCGCTTTCGATAATTTTCCTAACTTCAACTAATTCAGCCACATCTTCCTTGTTCATTAGAATGGCAGTTGATAGGGGAAAGGTGATTTGATCTTTTTCAAATTCCTTTACATATGTTCCTTCTCCCTGTTTCATTTCAATGAGCCCCATCGCCCGTAATGAAGTTAATGCCTCTCGAATTGCAGGCCGGCCAACCTGGAAATTTTCGGCAAGCTGGTTGACAGAATCAAGCTTTTCTCCAGGTTTCAGCTGGCCTGATCGAATCATTTCATATATGGCTTCAGCAACTTCTTCGTATATTTTTTTGGGTTTAATTTTTTTATAATTCATAACAGACCCCTTTAACCATTCGTTACTTTCACGCAGTTTAATTATACCTATATTCAAAAGGTTTGCATCATCTACAAAACAAAACATTGAAGGCAATCTTTGGGGTTGGCAATTACAATATTAAAAAAATTAAAATTTTGTATTGTAATTTTTTAAAAAGATCCATATAATTTTTCATATCGCCACGTTAGAGGACTGGTCATCGGATGACCTTGTCATCATTTGTAAGCGTTTATCACTAGTAAAAGGGTAAATATTGTGTTTAGTAGGATTAATAAAAAATTGGGGGGATTTTGCGAATGACATTTACACAAAACTTTATGGCAGTAGGCAACAATCTTGGACTTACCGCAATTGTTGCCGTTATACCGATTCTTTATTTTTTCTGGGCTTTAGCTATTAAAAGAATGAAGGGCTATATTGCGGGTCTAACTACACTTCTACTTGCTATCATTATTGCTGTTGTTGCTTATAAAGTTCCCGTTGGTATGGCTGTCATGTCTGCTACTCAAGGGGCTGTGTATGGGGTACTACCCATCGGCTGGATCATCGTTGCATCTGTATTTTTATACAAGCTGACTGTTAAATCAGGGCAATTTGATATCATTCGTCATTCTGTCTTATCGATTACAGAAGATCGTCGTTTGCAGGCATTATTGGTAGCCTTTTCATTCGGAGCTTTCCTCGAAGGAGCAGCAGGATTCGGTGCACCAGTAGCTATTTCGGCTGCATTATTGGTTGGATTAGGATTCAACCCGTTATATGCGGCAGGTCTTTGCTTGATTGCAAATACAGCACCGGTTGCTTTTGGCGCCATTGGAACCCCAGTTATTGCCATGGAAGGACCTACTGGGATTGCTGCCTCAGAAATTTCAAAAATGATTGGACACCAATTACCATTTCTATCTGCGTTTATTCCGTTTTATCTTGTTTTAATCATGGCTGGATTTAAGAAAACAATGGAAGTATTACCTGCTATTCTTGTATCAGGACTTTCCTTTGCTGTTGCCCAATATTTATCGTCTAACTTCTTAGGACCAGAGCTACCGGATATTATATCTGCACTTGTCTCCTTAGTTGCTCTAGCTATATTCCTAAATTTCTGGAAGCCAAAGACGATATTTCGTTTTTCAGCTGAACAAGAACTTGCAGCTACTGCCGCTATTTCTGTTAAAGGAAATACCAAATCAAGAGAAGTGCACTATACCGGGGGGCAAATTTTTAAAGCTTGGTCACCGTTCGTCCTGCTAACGGCAACCATCACCCTTTGGGGCATTCCTACGATCAAGCTGGCATTAAGCGGACATTATGCAGGATCTAACGCCATCCTAAAAGCAGTGAATTCAATCGGACATGCAGTAACATTTATGCCGGAAGTACCACTTATCCATAACAAAGTGTTCAGTAAAGTTGGGGCTGCACCCATACCTGCGTTTTACAAATTAGAGCTTTTGGCTGCTGCAGGTACAGCTATTTTAATTGCCGCTATTATTACGAAGTTTATTGTGAACATGTCGTGGAAGACTTGGGTGGGGGCTTTTGTAGAAACGTTAAATGAAGTGAAGTACCCATTAATAACAATTGGTTCGGTTGTCGGTTTTGCCTATGTGATCAACATTGCTGGGATGAGTACTACACTTGGATTAACTCTGGCTAAGACAGGGTCGGTTCTATTCCCATTCTTTTCGCCTTTCCTAGGTTGGTTAGGGGTATTTGTAACAGGATCAGATACATCTGCAAACCTTCTATTCGGTACCCTACAAAAAGTTACTGCCGAATCTATTGGTATGAATCCTATTCTGGCACTAGCTGCGAACTCATCAGGCGGGGTAACGGGTAAAATGATTTCTCCACAATCGATTGCCGTTGCCTGTGCAGCTGTTGGACTTGTTGGTAAAGAATCTGAGCTTTTCCGCTTTACCATTAAACATAGTATTTTCTTAGTCGTTATTGTCGGAATCATTGTTTGGCTACAAAATTCAGTTCTATCCTTTATGATTCCTTAAATTTAAATCACTTAAAGAAGGCTCATTCCTATTTGGAGTGAGCCTTTTCTTTGATTATCTTACCTTTTTCGATAAATAGAATTCGATCTCCTAGCTTCTCTGCCTCTTCAAGATTATGGGTAACCAAAATAATAGGGATTTGCCAATAGCGGTGCAGCATGAATAACTGGTCATGACATTGCAGTCTTGTTTTATTATCCAGCGCGGAGAAGGGTTCATCTAATAACAATAGCTTAGGTTTTGTAGCTAATGCTCGTGCGAGAGCAACTCTTTGTTTTTCTCCGCCAGAAATCTGTGTAGGATATTTTGAGAGTAGATGCCCGACCCCTAATGATTCTACAATCGAGTTAACTATGTCCGTGTCATTCTTCTCTTCCTTATTGACTCCATACATAATATTTTTTTCAACAGTCATATGTTGGAAAAGGGCATAATCCTGAAATAGATAGCCAATTCTCCGTTTTTGGACGGGTAGTGGTTTTATGTGATCGCCATAAAATGAAGTATTATTTAAAATGATACTTCCGTGATCTGGATGACTAAGACCTGCTATAGTGTTTAGAATGGTCGTTTTTCCAGAGCCAGAGGGCCCAAATAAAACGATGATTTCATTATGAACCTTGAATTTTACCTCAAGTTCAAAATGCTGAAGTTTCTTAAAAATATCAATAGATAACATATGAATATCCAAACCCCTATTATTTTTTCTATTCATACACAAATTTTCCTAGGTTTCTATTGATTAATAATAACCCAAAACCCACGATTGTTGGTGGAGAATTAGTATAAGCGAAATCTTAGGATTTAAATTGACTTATAGATTTAAGTAATTCATCTGCTAGCTTAGAGAGATTTGTAGCAGATGCTGTGATCTCTTCCATAGACGCGTTCTGTTCTTCGGCAGAGGCTGCTACGGATTGACTATTACTAGCTGATTGTTCAGAAATAGCTGCTACATGCTCTATAGCTTGGATCATTCCATGTGTAGAAGTTGTAACTTCCTCAACAGCAGCTGTAACTTCTTGGTATCTAATTAAAAATATGGATTCACCTTAGATGATTAGCTATAATGGAATAATCAGGAAATTTACATATATTTGTTTCTTATAGGATTACGTTTTTTTGCTATTATTCAATCTGGAGGAATATAAATTGGATAGGACATGGAAAAGGTGGGAAAATACTAGAAGTCGAGGTCTTTTTCGCTTTATTTGGATCCAGGGTGTTTTAGGTTGGGGGGGATTTATGGGCGTTTATTTTTTGATCTTAGATTATTTTAACCACGAAATCTCAGTAAAAAAAATTTTTAGTAGCGTTCTTTTTTTCTTGATAGCAGGTGCTTTCTGGGGAGTATCTTATTGGTATTGGATGGAGTGGAGATATAAAGTAGCAAAAAAACAATAGCTGTGACCAAAGGAAATATCGTAGTAGACTTTGATCTACCATATTTATCGCCGATTAGGCAAAGGAAATATTGTACAGGTTATCCCCAAAAAATGCTTTAAAGTCTGGGTGACGCAGGTTTTGATCCTAATGGTTTTTGAATAATTTTCATTAAATTGAATCTCGATATTTTTAAATCGGATAAGGAAGAAAAGGCTATTCGATTAGCTTTAAAATGGTTAAATTTTATTGACTAGTGTGTACATTGAACTCCATCTTAACTTCGTAAAGCTATAATTATTAGGGGTGGTTGCTCGCGAACTAGTCAGTTCGTGAGCAACAGCCCCTTTATATTGTTAATTAGTACTGCTTGTATCAGTAGTTGCGCTTTCTGCTGGCTGATTATCAGGACGATGATCTTTCTGCTGCCATGTTTGCTCCACCATTTTAGTAATGCGTTCCTTATCTTTTTGAAGCAATTTATCAATTAAGTCTTGTTCATTAATTCCTTTATCCTGCGCAATTTGTACTAAGGTTTTTCCGGCTTTCAACTGGGTAAAGAGTTGTTGCTGATCCACTCCTAAAACGGATGCGGCATCACCTATTGGCCCGCCCATACCGTCATGTCCTCTGAATCCTCCAGGGCCACCATGTCCAAAGCCACCTTTATTTTCTACTATCTCTTTCGCTTTGGTTTGCATATCCGCTTTCTTTTGAGTAGCTTCGTCTTGTGTTAATTTGCCTGATTGTACTTCTTGATCGATATGCTGTGAGAATTGAGTCATAAATAGGTCAATCACTTTTTGCTCGTCCACACCTTGGACTGCGGCAATATCTGCTAAAGACTTTCCATCCTTCAAGTCCTGTTGAAGTGTATTCGCATCAATATTTAATAAAGTAAGAAGCTCTTGATTATCAAATGGGCCCTTGTGTTGATGTTGACCCATCTTTTGTTGCGTACTGGTGGTATCTGTAGTAGCTGTTGTAGATGAAGCGGCATAAACCGAACCTGTGATTGCCATTAATGCAATTCCTGCTGAGGCAAGTGTAAGGATTTTTTTCTTGTTTAACATAGTTTCATTCTCCTTTGAGTGTAGGATGATCTTTCGATAGCTTTAATTTAAACTTCTTAAATGAAAATATGGTGAATAATTCCTGAAAATAAGCTGAAAGTTTAC
>DATFAS010000164.1:0-32649 GCA_035254305.1 Bacillota bacterium | reverse complement strand
AATTATGTAGAAAGTGCAATTGACCAAAAGCTAATTAATAAATCCTCTGATCATTTAAATCCTGAGGAAAAAATAACTCGAGAAGAATTAGCTGATCTCATCGTACGAGCTTTAGGCTACCAAAATCTACTGGAGGTCAACGACCTCTTTACAATCGATTTAAAAGATGCATCGACTCTAAAAAATCCAGCTGCAGCTGAATTAGTTACAAAGCTTGGTATCATAGACACAATTGAAGGGAACTTCCAATCAGATCAGCATGTTTCTAGAGGTGAAGCTGCTTCTGCCTTTTACCGTTACTTAACAAAAAGAAACCTATTTGTTCCATTTAAATAATCAAAAGGGATAAAAAAAAGGAGCCAATTCACATATCTGGCTCCTTCATTATGAGTGGATTTCAAATTCGCTTTTCAGAATTTCAATGGCATTCGTTAGTCCCTTAATTCTACCTTCTAAGAACTTGATTCCCATTTCATTATTAATTTCCCTATTAAACTCGAGTTGATCCGTTAATGTTGTTATTGCAACGTCTAGATGTTCAATGACTCGAATAATTTTGGCTCCACGAAAGTTTCGATAATTAAACGGTTGTTCACTGGAGGTATTCACATTCCCCATTTTATCACCTCTATTCTATCATTTTAAACATTTGTGTCCACAATTGCAAACTATTTTCTTACAAGTTGGATATCAAATCCCAAAGTAAATAGGGTATTCACAAGCTAATTGTTTAGAGTTAGTTAATCAACTAAATAAATTCATACTTTATCGTATACTTCCCCGAATTAAATCATACCCTATAACAGATAAAATTAGGGATAAACGGTGAAAATCAATGAAAACATCAAAAATACTCTTTGCCATCACAATCCTATTATTTGGGGTACTTCCAACTGCAAACGCTTCTTCCCTACTTGGTGGATACGATGTCATTATCGATATTGGTCACGGTGGAGTAGACCCTGGGACCTTCAAAGGGAATATCCTAGAGAAGGATATAAACCTAGCCATTGGAAAAAAGCTGTATGAAATTCTTCAGAGAGAATCCTTAAACGTTGGTGTGACTCGATTAAATGATTATGCACTTAGTGATGATAGCCCATTTAACCATATTAAAAGTAGGCATTCCAAGGACCTTAAGCAACGTGAATTAATTGCTGAATCATTAGGTCCGAAGGTTTTTTTAAGCTTGCACGTAAACTGGTCAAATAGTGGTCGCGAACGTGGGCCCTATGTTATATACCAGCCGACAAATCAAAGCTACGCACTAGCCCATTTAATCCAAGAACAACTCAATAAGGTATATGGGATGTCAAACCCTCCCGTAAAAGGACGTTCCTATTTTCTGATCAAAAATATTGAATTACCCTCTGTCATCATTGAGATGGGATTTCTTAGCAGCCCTCACGATACGAATTTTCTATTAGATCCAAAGAAACAGGAGCAGATATCTGAAGCCATAGCTCATGCAGTAAAAGAATACCTCTTACTCTACCCTACTAGGAATTTTAAAGAGAATAAATAGCTCGACAAAAAGGGGCAAAAAACATCTATTTACAAATGAGAATCAATATCATATTATAAAAATATATAATTGATAAAAATTCTCATTTTCACTATAGAGGTGGTATTAATGTTTCTTTCACTTTCACAATTACGCCCTGGTAAATTAGCAAGGATTGTCCAGATCAACTCAATCAATGCTATGGTAGAACGACGCCTATGTGACTTCGGCGTTATGGAAGGAACAATTATTCAATTAAAGCGAACGCTTCCCTTTGGAGGCCCACTAGCTATTGTGACCAAAGGTCAATCCATTGGTATAAGACGTGCCGTTGCTAGTAAAATTCTAGTGGAGTGTATATAGATGCAGATCGCACTAGCCGGTAACCCAAACACAGGCAAGACATCACTCTTTAATATCCTAACAGGATCCTATGAATACGTGGGGAACTGGAGTGGAGTAACCGTAGAGAAAAAGGTTGGCGTGTTAAAAAAGAAAGACGGCACATTAACAGATCTTCCTGGTATCTATACACTTATTCCCTTGACTGCTGATGAAGAGGTGGCTACCCATTGTCTCCTACATGATGATTACTCACTGATTCTAAACATTGTCGATGCTTCGCAGTTAGAACGAAATCTTTATTTAACTTTACAGCTACTTGAGTTTGGCAAACCCATCCTAATGGGTTTAAACATGTTAGACGTTGCCAAGAGCTATGGACTTGCTGTGAATATAAACAAATTGTCCAGGCTTTTAAACATACCAATTATACCAATTATCGCAAGGACCGGTCATGGTTGTGCGGATCTTACCCGTCAATTCAAACAGGTCCAAAGCCAAGAAGCTTCACCATTTCATTTAGATTATGGATGGGTTCTTGAACAAACCATTACAAAGCTATCACGCCGATTGCCTGAACAGCTTACCCCCCCAAAGCGTTGGCTTTGTCTACAATTTCTTGAGGGGAATAAACTGGTTGGAAAGCTACTTGAAAAATATATTCCTGCTAAGGAATTACAAGAGCTACTAACAGAAACAGAAGAAAAGATCAAACAGTACGAGAAAGCAAAATCAATCGCCCAACATATTCGTCTAAAACGGATGCAATACATTGATCAATTAGCAAGCACTTGCCTAAGTAAAGAGAAGGAGGTTACGATTACCTTCTCCGATCGCCTCGATGCGGTTGTGACTCATAAATTTTGGGGTATTCCTATCTTTTTAGCTTTTATGTTCCTGATGTTCAAATTTACCTTTGATTGGTTTGGTACACCACTCTCTGATGTTTTGGATGCTTTCTTTTCGGGGCCCCTTACCGACGGTCTCACCTTTTTATTCGATCGTGTAGGTGCTTCCGATTTTATTAAGGCGGTAATCTTGAATGGAATTGTAAGTGGTGTTGGAGGAGTACTCGTTTTTGTACCGCAAATTTTCATGCTGTTCTTTTTGATCTCTTTCATTGAAGATTCAGGGTATATGGCACGTGTTGCGCTTGTTATGGATAGAATAATGGAGAAGATGGGTTTGAATGGAAAAACATTCATCCCAATGATCATTGGCTTTGGATGTAATGTTCCTGGGGTTATGGCTGCTAGAACGATAGAACAACCCAAAGAGAGACTATTAACCATCCTTCTTACTCCATTAATGTCTTGTTCAGCACGTTTATCTGTTTATAGCTTGTTCGTAGGCACCTTTTTCGTCAAAAATCAAGCACTTATTGTTCTTTCACTCTATGTACTAGGAATTGTAGTAGCTATGATTCTAGCAAAAGTTTTTTCTTCTACTTTATTCAAGCAAGAGGGAGACTCTATCTTTGTTATTGAATTGCCACCATACCGCATCCCTCAATGGAAAACCTTATCTCGCAGCACGTGGGAAAAAGGAAAGGGATTTGTCAGAAAAGCGGGTACGTTCATCTTTGGTGGATCCGTTGCAATCTGGCTATTAAGCTATGCTGGACCAACTGGTATTAATGTCGATATGGACAAAAGCTTTCTTGCACTTATAGGGGGATGGATTGCACCCCTATTTGCACCCATTGGGTTTGGCACCTGGCAAGCTAGCGCAGCCTTATTAACAGGTTTTCTAGCTAAGGAAGTAGTTGTTTCTACTATGAACATTATCTATGCTGCTCCCGATGCCGATTCTCTTAAGAGCTTAATATCTGGATATTTTTCACCACTAGCCGCCTATAGCTTTATGGTTTTTATTCTATTATATGTTCCTTGTCTTGCTACAGTGGCCGTTATATATAAGGAAACAGCATCACGCAAGTGGACGTGGTTTTCCGTTATTTATGCTCTAGTAATTGCCTACATGATTTCTTTAATCATCTACCAAGGTGGAAGGTGGCTCGGTTTCTAATTAACTCTACTGATAGAAAGGGCGATGGAGGATGATATTTAATCTATTACTAGGGACAGCAATCTTCGGATATGCCGGGTGGTCCTTATATCGTTTTATCAAAAAGAGCCGAGATGGGAAATGTGCTCATTGTTCGGTGAAAGATTCGTGCCATACCCCCACCTGCGAGAAATAATTTAAGCATAGCTTTTCATTATGATTCAAGTAGAAGAGTATCGCACATAAGTGCCTTTCTTTAGAAGTGGCTTAGTTGGCCTAGATGTCTTGTCATTTGCAAATGATCGTATTGGCAAGACACCTGGACCAAAGTATTATCCTCTCAAGGAGTATTGTCGAATAGCTTCGAAGGTATCTCTATAATATTGATTAGAATGTGGGACAAAATCCGTCTTGCTTATGGGACAGGCCACTTGTATAGTATTTCCTTCTTCATCAATCTCAAAGCCACTGCATTCCACTTCTTGTAACTCTCCACTGAAAAGCTGAATTCCCTGTTCAAGTTCCAGCCGAACTAGTCCACTTACCTCTTCAATCTGAATTTGATAGTTTTGAAGTGGTTGGTTGCATTCATAGAAATATACATGACACATTTCTCGATCTATGAGCTTAGAATAGCTTATTTCCTGCCGAAATACCTTCACGAACAGTAACGAATCATATTCCACCGTTAACCCTAGCTCCTCCTCTAATTCCCTTACCCCATCCTCTGGTCCTTCCCCCGCTAAGAGGTGACCTGCAGCACTAACATCATAAAGATTAGGATTGGTATCTTTAGACGAATGTCGCTTTTGCAAAAGAACGTGCCATTTACCATCAATGTTAGAGACGATCCAACAATGAAAAGTTTGGTGCCATAGTCCTTTTTGGTGTGCTTCTAAACGAGTCTTCTTTCCAATGTGTTGCCCTTGCTCACTAAAAATATCTAAATATTCATTTTCCACTATCATTCAACTCCGTTCATCATTAAGAGATCATTCTTTGAAGTATAGACATGCCATATGCATTTGTCTAGAAAGCCATTTACATGTAAGAAGGGAAACGTTTTAATAAGAATAAAGACAACTTAAGATAGATATAAGGGAAGTGGAGATTGTGATGATAATAAATGGCCGTACAGTTACTTCCATGTCGGAAACATTGGGGGTTGCTTTTGTTGGTGGTCTTATATTTTTTATTCTACATATACCATTAGCCTGGATGTTAGGCCCACTAGCTGCTGTCATGGTTTGGAAGCTACTAACGAAACGGCAGCTGTATTGGCCCGTACAATTTCGAAATGCTGGACTTATGGTGTTAGGTTATATTCTGGGAACCTCCTTCACACTTGAGACCTTGGAACAAATTACTCATCAACTGCCAAGCATGCTCCTCGTCACTGTTCTGACTATCCTATTTAGCTTTCTGATGGGATTTATCGTTTCCAAAGCAGCCAATATAGATCTTGTCAGTGGATTGATTGGATCAGTACCAGGGGGTCTATCTCAAATGATTGTCCTTGGTGAAGAACTTCAGGGGGTCGATACAACGGTTGTTACCTTTATGCAAACCTTTCGTCTTCTAGCTGTTATATTTATTGTTCCTTTCCTCATTGGGAATGGGATTACTCCAGTTGTTGCAACAGACGAGTCAGTTCATGAGGTTGTATCTCCCTCCATTCATAGCAACATGTATTTTCTATTTTTTATTACGGTTATTCTAAGTGCCCGTTTAGGAAGGAAATTGTCCCTGCCCACCGCACCATTACTCGGTCCTTTAATAGGAACTGCGAGCTTGCTTCTATTGGGATTGACTGCACCCAAGGTTCCTTCTTTCATCGTCATAACTGCCCAACTGTTGGTTGGGTCCTATATGGGCCTGATCATGAATCCAACTAGCCTTAGTAATTGGAAGCGGCTTGCCCCATTTACAACTGGTGCAAGTGTTGCACTTGTTCTTTTTTCATTGGGGTTAGGCTGGCTGTTAACCGTTCTCCACCCGATGACACTTGTCAGTGCATTCCTCGGGGCCTCGCCAGGTGGGATCGCCGAAATGGGGGTAACAGCAAGAGAAGTCCATGCCGAATTATCAATGGTCACTGCCTATCAAATGTTTCGAGTGTTTTTTATTTTATTTGCAGTCCCTCCCTTTCTGAAATGGTGGATTAATAAGATGAAGAAATCTTATTCAACAGTTGAAAACGACTAATAGGTTCGTATTTTGGGGTTCGGTCTGGGTGGCTGCGATAGAGAACGATTTCAGGAACATTGATCACTAAATCGGTGCAGTGAAAAGGTATTTTTTCGAGATGAAAGGGTTCATTCCCACTCCACTTCCTGGCAAGTGTGATATGTGGACGATAGGGTCGATCCTCAGCCCGAAAACCAAGAGGAACACAAGCACAAAGTATTTTTTGTTGAAGAATGGAGAGCTCATCACTTGGCTCTATCCCCGCCCATAGGACCCGTGGTTGTTCCTTCAAGCCAAAATGTCCAATATGGGTAACTTCAAGCGTGAAGGGTTTAGATTGCTTCGCAACGTCTTGGAGAGCAACGGATAGTCCCCCCTGTTGTTCTTCAGTCGTTGCTCCCAAAAAAATAAGAGTAATATGATAATCCTCGGGAACAACCCAATTTTTAAACGGTAGGTTTTCTTTATTGTGTTCCACCCATTTATAAATAGCTTGAGCAGTATCTTCCGATACCTTAATTCCAAGAAAATAATGTGCTTGGTAAGTCAAGATCCTGACCTCCTAGTTTGAAATATTCCACTGATTAGTATGTTCTTTTTCCAAAAAAAGAAAAGAAAAGCCTCGAAAGGGAGGCTTATTCCTTCATCTTATTCCTTCATCTTTTTCACTTCTACATTTGCCCACTCTTCATAAAGTTTGACAATAGAACACATATCTTCTGCCGCATATCCCTTCGACATACTGGTTTGCAGCATCTGACGAACTAACGAAAGTACAGGAACTGGAATTCCCATATCGGTGGCGATATCGGAAGCCAAGGTTAAATCCTTATGCATAAGTGCTGTAGCAAAATGTGGATGAAAATCATGATTGATCATTTTTGATGATTTAGTATCCACCATCCCACTTCTTGCACCTCCTCCACTCACAACCTGGACGAACTGTTCAGGATCAATGCCAGCTTTTGTTGCCATAATGAGGCCTTCTGATAAGGAGAGAAGGTTAATGGCAGCCATGGTATTATTAGCGAGTTTCGTATAAGAACCTGCCCCAGATTCCCCCATATGGAACGATGCTTTCCCCATCACTTCAAAAAGAGGAAGACAATATTCATAAATCTCCTTTTTTCCACCAACCATGAAAATAAGAATTCCTTCTTGTGCTTGGGGTTCACTACCTGTTACCGGTGCATCAAGCATTTGAACACCAACACGTGCTAACTCTTCAGCCAATTTACAGCTTGTCTTCGGAGAAATCGTGCTACTGTCTATCACAATCAATCCAGGGTGTGCCCCTTCTACTACACCTTCTTCACCTAAGATAACTTCCTCGACAGCCTGATCCGCCGAAAGCATGGTTATGACAATTTCACTATTGGCAGCGACTTCCTTCGCCGAGGAAGCAATGGTTGCCCCTAGTTCAACAAGCTGTGCAGCTTTCCCACGGGTACGATTATAGACAACAACCTCGTAACCAGCCTTCACCAGATGACCGGCCATCGGTGTACCCATTGTTCCAAGTCCAATAAAGCCTATTTTCCTCATATGTATTCTCCTCACCTGAATAACATTGACTTCCAATTTTGTTATATTGTGATCTATTCTAGTTAGCTATGTTGAAACAAAAATTGAGCATCCCCACTTGGCTTCCCATCATGAAAGGTTCGTTCAACATATTCAACCCATCCATCATGACGAATGGTTAGCAAAGTAGAGGAACGGGTACCATAATCAGGACTTTCTATAAATATAGGGGATAATATTCGTTCCCACTCCAGACCAACTCCCGTATTAGGAAGATATTTATCCTCCACTCCCTCCACATCAGCTAAAAGCTGAAAAACAGTTTCCTTTGAAATCTCTGCCGAATGATCTTTAAGAAGCTCTCCTAGCACTCGTCTACCCTTTTGAATTTTTGGCCATGGGGTATTAAGGGATGCGTTACTAAGGCCATATATTCCAGGTTCTAGCTCCATAATAACATTATCCTGTTTGGAATAATAAAACAAATGCTGTGTGTCCCCTACTAATAGATTAAATCCATTATATTGCTGCCGATTTTTCTGGACTTTTGCCAGATACTCTGCTGGATCATCCTCTATAATAAGATATTGCTTTACAAGTTCGCCTCTTGATAATGCGTGATTATTTACAGAATAAGGGTCACGATAGTTCGTAAGTGCTGCAAATCGACCATTCTTTGTCACACCCATCCAGGTGCCCATTTGTTCTCGATCTCTCCCTGCCAGAACCTGTTGATTATCTGCCCAGAATGCAGCAACTTCGGTAGGACGATTATAAAATTCATCACGGTTCGCTGCCACAAGTAAATGATATTGGGGATGTGCCTGGTAGGCAAAAAGGATAATACACATACGCCTCACTCCTAATCGATCGCTGCTGGTATTAAAATTCTACCATAATAGACCTAATAAAGAAAAAGATGCATAAAGCTAATAAATCTATGTAAAACGATTTTAAAAATGGGCAAAAAATAAAAACGTGAATTCACATATGTGAATTCACGCAAACAATGGTCATGATTATTTCTTACCAGGCTTTTCAAATGCTGGTCGAAAGCTTTTCACTTCCTTGCCAAGGATCGACTTTGCCCGTTGATAATCCAATGGCCTTACCTTCACATTTTTCAGTGGTGGGACTCCATCTTTGACTGTCCGAATTGTAAATCGAATACTTGATTCTATTAATTTATTAGTAGCGGTGGATAAATCATAAGAATTTCTAGTTTGAAATACGGTAATTTCTTTCTCTTTTGTTCTTTTGGCCCATGCCCACATCCATTCATCAACTCCTTGTAAAAAGCTTATATGCGGGATAGAATGGTTTTATGAACATCGACCCACAGATTGAGTGGGAATTTAACGAAATCCTATAGTTAGGAGGGGATCGAAAGTGAACGTTGATAAACAAGGGAGATATTCCTTTACTAGTAAACTCCTTTCTACACGAAACGGCGAATTATATATCGGAAAGGATCTTTCTTTGCGGCGTGAAGTGCTGTTATATCGTTTACCTGAAGAAAACAGTCATTTAACACAATTATCTCATGTTTCCGGACTCACTGACCCTCGATTCCTCCATATCCTCGACATGGGCCAGGATGACCGTAGCGTTTACGCTGTATTGGAGCACAGGCAAGGTGATTTACTTCATGACCGCTTACTCAAACAACCAATTCCCATGATGAATGCCTTGGAATTGATTTATAAATTGGGCTTCGGACTACAAGAAGCACTTGAAGAAAAAATTCATGGTTTTTCTTTAGCTGCTGATAATATATGGTTATCTGAGGAGCATGAATTAATTATTATTAATTATTGGTCAGAGGGACTTTCATCTCAAAAAGGAGTCAAAGGGCTGATCCATCTTCTGTATGAATTGGTTACTTCAAGCATGGTCATGGCAGAAGGATTTGATTCTCTTGAGCACTCCTTTCGAACCGCGTTGAAAGAAACTCCAACCGAAACGTTGGATACCATTATTCATCTATTAAAACAAACTTATCATGAGCAATACAGCCTTTCATCTTTTCTAGTAGACCTAGGAGTTCTGCTCAAAAAACAGTGGCCAAGAGAAAGGAAGCAGGGTGACATGATAGCTCATTCACCAATTAGTTTGAATGTTAATCCTAAACAAGATCCACAAGAAAACAAGGAAATGACCAAGCCAAAAACATGGGAAGGGATAAATAAAAATAGAGGGAAAAGACCTATTCTATTTCTTCTACTTGCTGTAATTCTATTTGGTGGTATGTTTACGATCGTTCGTCATGTTCTTAATTCACCACCATCTGCAAAGCCAGCACCTGCCCCTGTAATCGATGATAAGGATTCACAACAACTAACCATTACTCAGCAACCCACACCTGAGACGAATACTACGCCCCCTACTACTGAAGAGGTCATTGTACCGGATTTAAGAGGGCTCAGTAAAGAAGATGCAGAAAAACAAGCATTGACTATAGGACTACATTATGTATTCTTTATAGAATCAAACACCCAGGCTGCTGGAACTGTGTTTAAGCAAAATCTCCCTGCAGGGAAGAAAGTCTCGAAGGAAACAACTCTCACCTTCTGGGTAAGTAAAGGAAACGGATAAAGAGCAAAGGAATGCTCTTTATTTTTGCTTCCAGAATATAAATTGTATATAATCTTACCTACAATCAACAGGTTAAACACTGGCTATTCTATATTTGGAAGGTTTGGTTACAAAATGGAGATGAACTGGATCAATCTGATCGGTGGCTATTTATTGATCATGCCCTTAATAATGGGTTTATATAGAGGCTTGCCTAATGAGCTTGAGTTAGTTAAATATCGAATCCGCGCATTTCTGGGCTCTATCCAATGGATTTTCTCTTATTTGTGTGCATTCTGGCTGCTCAAGTCCGTTGTCCTTACGAACCCATGGAATTTATCTGAATTAGATTGGCTAGCAGATCAGCTAAACAGTAGTCTTTACACTTGGATTCTAGCTGTTCCAATCACTGCACTATTGATATCATGGTTATTAGGTATCATTTTTGATCCTTTAATCACCATTTTCGTCGTGATCATCCAACGAATTCAAGGGTTCACCCGCTATTTTCCAGACTGGATCAATCGAATTCTTTCGGTTTTCTTGCAACTCCCACGGTCTGTTTTGCATACCATTTTATTTGCTCTAGTCGTTCATTTTGGAGTCCCTTATTTACAAATTCCGGAACTCTCCAAAATGGTAAGTGAAAGTAGTTTCTATCACTTCGTTGATAACACCGCGATCTCCCCTCTTATGGAGAGTTCACTTGTTAAACAGTTGCCTGTCTTAAATAAAAAAGCGGATAATTGGATTAAGGAGCTTAGTAAAGAAGCTGCTAACAATGGCCCAAAATCAATACGAGGTTATGCTACCTGGCAAACCCGATTTGAATCTACTCCTGAAATCGATGCAAAAGCAAAAGAAATTGTAGCAGGAGCAAACTCTGATCGTAAGAAAGCACAGAAATTATATCAATGGATTGGTAGCCATATCGCCTATGATTTCCCAAAGGCACGGATGATTGAAAATGGCGAGGTCCAAACTCTTTCCTTTGGTACTGTTCCTACCTATAGCAGTAGAAAAGGAGTCTGTTCTGATTATTCATCCTTAATGGTAGCCATGGGGCGTGCTGTCAATCTCAAGGTAAAGCAAGAATTCGGTACAGCTTACTTACCTGATGGAAGCACTGGGCCTCATGCGTGGAATTTAGTCTATCTAGCAGATGAAAATAAATGGATTCCGTGCGACCCCACCTGGCAACAAGCCGGAAACTTCTTTGATAACAAGGATTTCTATCGTACCCATAAGGCTGACAAACAAGAAGGTTAGATTGATGAAAGGAGAACTGGATTACCGGTTCTCCTTTAGTTTTATAATCATTCATTTTCATAAGTTTAAAAGGATGATATGATAGGTTTCTAGAAATTTGTTTCCAAGGGAGGGACACGGGTCATGATATGGAAGCCTTATGAGCAATTGTCCGTTACAGTGGAAATCAACGAATGGCTAAAGGAGCAGAAAATTCCGTTACTATTTGGCCCCATATTACATAGAAGAGGCTTAAACGATCTGGAACATCTAGAGAAATTCTTCTATGGGACACTTGATAAAACAACGCCCAGCACGGCTTTTGGTCCTCAAATATATATTGCAGTTGAACGTTTGAAGAAAGCTTTCCTACAGAAGGAAAAAATTGTAATTGTAGGTGATTACGATGCGGATGGGACAACAGCAGCAACAGTCATCATGACCGTTCTTCAAAAACTAGAGACACATTATGGATTTAAAGTAGAGTATTTAATCCCTGATCGGTTTTCAGAAGGATATGGCTTAAATGATACCAACCTTCCTCGACTGCTAACTATGAACCCACAATTAGTCATCACAGTCGACTGTGGAGTATCTAGTGATAGTCAGATTGAACAGCTTAAAAATATAGGGATCGATACGATCGTGACAGACCACCATGAACCTAAACAGGCTTTTCCCAAACATGCCTTTGCTGTCATCCATCCTATGGTCACCGATTATCCTGATCATGGAATTTGTGGGTGTGCTGTTGCTTATCAGTTTATGAAGGCAATTTGGGAATGCCAAGGTAAGATTGCTCCTACCTGGGTTTCTGAAGAGCTTCTTGATCTGGTAGCCATAGGAACAGTTTGTGATATTATGCCTCTTCGTGGAGATAACCGCATCTATGTCAAATTAGGTATGCAAAAAATCATGGAGGGCAATCGTCTTGCCTTCCGTTTAATGAAACAACGACTAGGCTGGAAGCAGATTAATGCACGTACATTAGGCTTCTCCATTGGTCCTAGAATCAATGCTGCCGGCAGAATGAAAGACGCTGATCCTGTAGTCAATCTTCTTTTATCCGACGATGTTGCGTATTGTGAGAATATATTAGAAGAGCTTGAGAAAAGAAATACGGATCGCAAAGCAGCACAAAAACATGTCGTAGAGGTTGGACTTCGACAAGCTGAGCAATCTCCCTATAAACATGTACTAGCCATCATCGATGATTCTTTTCACGAAGGGGTGGTAGGAATTGCCGCCTCCAAAATAATGGATGCCTACTACAAGCCTACCTTTTGCTTAGCCAGCCATGAAGGAAAAGTAAAAGGCTCTGCCCGTTCCATTGAGGGTGTGCATCTTTTTAAATTAATGGAAAAATATCAACATCTTATTGGTAAAAAGTGGGGAGGTCATGCTGCTGCTGCTGGCCTTACCTTTGATGATGAAAACACGATTGTTCCTTTCTTTCAAGCAGTGGATGAAGAGCTATCTACTTACCCTGAAGAAACTTGGATAAGAATTCATCATTACGATGCCCTACTTCAAATGGATTCATTAACAGACATAGATCAATTCTCCGATGTCTTAGCAAAACTAGAACCATTCGGTCAAGGATTTCCTACGATCCAATGGGCTATAGAGGGAACCTTACTCCCTGGAAAAGTATTAAAAGAAGATCAAAAAATTGGTAAACTCCAAGTTGGATACTTTCAAATCCCTTTCGCCATGTGGTCTGGGGCAAACCGGGCCCAGTTTCATCAAAAACAAATCTACTATGGTAGTTTTGAATATAGTGACTTCTGGAGAGGGATGCAAATGATACCTCAATGGGTCGAATAAATAGATAAACTTGAAGAAGAACCTAGCATTTAGTCTTTGCCGGGTTCCTTTTTTCAATTATAAACCTTATTTATTGATGCTATTTTCTAAAGTACTAAGCTCCGACTGTATGGAAACTTGGCCTGGTGCTCCACGTTCACTTAACTTCTTCCTTATATTGGATACCGCATCAATACCTGCTGGATCTGCAATAAAAATAATCTCCGTGTTTTTTCCTATTTCCCTCTCGAGAACTTCCTGTGCTCTATATACATTCCGCGAGTTTGCCTGTTCTATTCGGCTATTGCGACCCAAACCAGGGTTTACGACCAGTTGATTGGACTGATTAGAAATTTGATTAATACTTTGATTCCCGATATTTTTTGTCTCCAAATCCTTCACAGCGATTCCGTTTATTTGATTCGATGAGTTAGCAAGCTGTGGTGTCGTTGAAGTGCCTTGTTTATTTTTCCGATCTTCAGCTTCAGGATAGGTTAGGCCTAAAATAACCATATTTGCTGATGCTAAAACTGTATAGCTAGTTATACCTGCCCTATTCAGTTTCATCTCCAATTGCTGGCTACAGTACAAATCAAAAGACCCATCTAATGTTTTTCTCGTCATATTGTAGGTACTCACCGAACCAGATTGACTTTGGCTCTGGATACTTGTAGAATTTGTTCCCTGTTTGATGTGATATCCCTGATTGCCCATATTATGGTAGGATTCGCTTTTTGCTGGATGGTTCATATTTTGGATCCCACAGCCGCTTAGTAAAATAGAAAAAATCAACGCTGTTGAAGTGAACGACTGAGTTTTCATACCATTGCCTCCTGGATTTTTTATTCCCTTGAGGTATCTTTCCCTCCTACTTAGGAATCTATGAGACCTTTTTCTTATGATCGCTTATATCCTAGAATAATTTGGTACTCCTTAGGGAACAATGGATGCATATTGATCCTACTAAAGGGGGTATTCTCATGCCACATCGCCTTCTACAAGCTGTCTGGCAGGCTCAGCAAGCACTTCAACAGGTTCATCAAATGGCACAACAATTATTGCAAGAACAAGAAATAAGAAATTCATGGTACCAGCAGGGCATGCACAATCCATTGTACCCTTCTGCCTTCCCTACGAATTATCCATCCGTTCAACAAGGATTACCCTTTAATCCCGTACAACAATTTGTAGGGCATATTCCAAATCCATCATTTCAACAACCTATGAATAATATTCAACCTACTTTAGGTTACGAAAGTATGGTTGAACCTAAACTAACAGGAACCTATATTGAACCCGTTTTTGAGGAAATGCATATAGACTCAATGAATGAGGAGAAACAGCCTCAACCACAATCGCAATCAAAGCCAAAATCCACAAAAAAATAATGAGGTCGGGCAAGCCCGACCTTTCTATTTCCTCTAGCCTTTATCAAATTTTTTGCTCGGTTGGCAAATGAATACACATCCGTGTGCCTTTACCTAGTTGGCTCTGAATATTGATTTTACCATTCATAGCCTTAATGATGCTAAAAACAACCATCATGCCAAGTCCTGTTCCTTTTTCTTTCGTTGTATAATAGGGAGTTCCCAACCGCTGAATTTGTTCTTTTGACATACCGACTCCTGTATCATGGATGAGAATCATGACACTTTGATTTTGTGGAATACATGTCACATAGAGTTCCCCACCACTTGACATGGCCTCAATGCTATTTTTCAATATATTAATCAGGCATTGTCGAAAGCGTTGACGATTCCCAACAATCTCTCCCTCTACCAAATCACCCGTTCGAACGATTACATCATGCATTAATGCATAAGGATGAATCGCAGCAAGAGAATAATTTAATTCCTCTATTAAACTTAAGCTAGTAAAACACTCATTATCCGGTCTTGCAAAAGAAAGGTAGTCGGTTAAGATATCTTGAGCCCGCCCTAATTCATCAAGTGCCAAATTTATATAATTATTTCTTTTTTCTTCGGAAAGACTCCTTTCACGAAGCAATTGAATAAATCCTTTTGTTACGGTTAACGGATTGCGTACTTCATGTGAAACACTCGCCGCTAATTCACTTAAAACCTTTAATTTCTCAGCCTCCATTATTTCCTTTCGAAAGGAATGGTTTTGTTCCATTAAATTCAACAGTTTAATAGATATAATGGTCACTACTATATTTATCGAAAGGTATCCCAATGTAAAAGAATAAAAAGATTGAGTAATAGTTTGGATATAAAATGGAAACACCAAAATAACAATCATGGAATAAATAAAAGACAGAATTGCAGCCAAGAATAAACGTCTTCCTTTACCAGCATTAGCAAATTTGGGGATACAAATGAAAATTAAGATGAGGAGAATAGAATTCGATATAAGCGATAGATAAAAACCAAATCCCCCTAAAATATAGCAAAAAAGAACTTCAATGATAAACAGCTTAATGGCAATTCGATAGCCTCCATATAAAGAAGCTACAATAAAGGGAATAGCACGTAGGTCAAAGATAAAATCAATGTTGAAAGAAAAAGGAAAGGACATACATAATATAATCGAAAGAGCAGCACTTACCGAAATAAACAACTCTCTATTTTTACGGAATTGTCCGTTCGGTTTCTCCAAATAAAATAACTGATACAAAAAAACAGGAATTAGAATAAAGAAGATGTTAAGAAGTAGATGATGCGGGAATAAATTACTATCTATTTCATTTGACAAATGGACCACCACTTCACTTTCGAAATAATATCTATATGTTTAATACGACAGAAAATTGTTTTTCCCTACCTTAAATTGAAATAAAATGGTATTTTCACCAAATAAAACAAAAAAGGCCAGTGCAACATTCGGCCAGTATTCTATTCATCTCTAAAAGCTGAAGTTATCCGGATCAGGTCCTACACGTTGATCTAGGTTCAGTGCATCTATTGCTTCTATATCCTCATGGGTGAGTTGAAAATCGAATATATTCGCATTTTCAATTATTCTTGAAGGGTTCACTGATTTCGGGATCGTCACCACCTGGTGCTCTAAATCCCATCTAAGAATTACCTGTGCAACTGATTTCTTATATTTATTTGCAATCACTTCAAGGGTTGGGTTAGCCATCAGGTTTCCCCTCATTAAGGGGCTCCATGCTTCCACTTGAATTTGTTGTTCTTTACAGTAATCAAGCAGTGTTTTCTGTGTAAGTCTTGGGTGCAGCTCGATTTGGTTCACCATTGGAATCATTTCCGAATGCTGCATAAGATCTTTTATATGATGAACCTGAAAGTTACTTACTCCAATTGCTCGAACTAGACCTTCTGCATACAATTTATTCAGTGCACGCCATGTTTCAACATACTTCTCCTTTACCGGCCAGTGAATAAGATATAGATCGATGTAGTCTAGCCCTAGCTTCTTACGGCTTTCTTCAAAGGCTTGTAATGTTGTTTCAAAGCCTTGGTCAGTGTTCCACACTTTGGTAGTAATAAATAATTGTTCTCTTGGTATTTCACAGTCTCTTATCGCCTGTCCTACCCCTTGCTCATTTTGGTATAGGGCAGCTGTATCAATGCTTCTGTATCCTATTTCAATTGCGGAACGAACAGCTAATTGAACCTCTTCACCTTCATTTGCTTTATAAACTCCTAGACCAAACCAAGGCATTTGAACACCGTTTCTTAAGGTTGTGGTTTCAGCAATATGGCTAAACAATATAGGTTCCTCCCCTAATTCTTCAATATAATTGAAACGTTACGACATTAGGCATGAATTCTTCGTTTTTAGATACTCCATTAGTAATTTTATTTCAAAATCCAATCGATAGAAATTTTAATAATCATAGTACAACTAACTAAGATAAATAGAGGTTTGATATATTTTTGACCGTTTCGGATTGCTAATGTAGAGCCAAGATACGATCCAATAATCATAGCTAATGCCATCACAATCCCGTAATAGTAATTAACATGACCAGAAAAGGCAAAGAGCATCAATGCAGCTATGTTGCTTGCAAAATTCATGATCCGACTGTTCCCTGCAGCTTTTACAAAATCAAAGCCAATATACAAAAATAGAAAGGCAAAAAACGAACCTGTACCAGGACCTAGAAAGCCGTCGTAAAAACCAATAGCCACGATGAAAGGCATAGTAATAAATAGATAATTCCGTCGAAGTGGGCGCTTTTGGTCTCCCCAATCCTTCTTAACTAACGTATAAATAGTAATTAAAATTAATAAAACAGCTACTACAGGGCGAAGGGCGTCCGGGGAAATTTGGGTTACCGTATAGGCCCCGATCAGTGACCCTACAAAAGAAAGAAAGAATAGCTTTTTGGCTAATGGAAGATCGATTTGCTTATTTTTAATATAATTTAACGTGCTTGTTAGAGAAGAAAAACTTGAAGCAAATTTGTTCGTTCCTAACGCAAGTGGAAGAGGCATTCCTGTAAGCATAAGTGCTGGAAGGCTGATGAGTCCACCACCGCCAACAACCGAATCAATAAACCCCGATAGGAAACCAGCAATCAAGATAAATAAAAGCATATTCATGTTGTCCTTTCCCTTATTTTCTATCGTTTATCTTTTCTATCATATTCATAACGATTCTATTTATCAAGAATTGTTTAAATAGCTTTTCAATAGTAATAAAAAACTCGGTACTAGGGTTAATAGCACCGAGGTATTTCTAAAACAAGTTCTTATTTCAATAAAGACGGTTGAATTAAGCCAATTTCATATCCTTTGACTTCAACTCGAAGTTTCTTGATTTCGCTTAAATCCACTCCAATTTTAACGGGCTCTTTAATATTGGAGTAAAGATCATAGCTATAGAGCAAATCTCCATCCCCATAAATCTTTATATATCCTGCTTGTCCGTTATTTTCGGATTGACTCCATACTGACTCCGGTGCAAGTAAGGCTTCGAATTTCAGATAATTGCCATCCAACTGGTATTCATTATCCATAGACCCCGCAACAAATTGGTCATTCCTCACACCAAATTTCAATGTGTGATCATAGGTCTCATTCCCACTAGTCACAAATTGTGAAACAGATTTCACATCATTTTGTTTTGATGATGCTGGTAGTAAGTCCAATAGACTTACATTTTGCGGTTGCTTACCGAGATAGATACTAGAGGTATCCCCATCCCAGTGAACCATATGTCCAAGGTTTTCTGATAGAAAACGAAGAGGTACATAAGTAGTCCCATTATAGATAAAACCCTGCTTATCCTCGGGAGGATTTCTCTTCACCATATCAAAATAGAACTTAATTGGCTTAAACTCCACATCGATAGAAGTGGATGCATAGGCTATTCCAGAGAATAAAATAGCACCGGTAATCGTACCGGACAGGTAGTATTTTACTTTCGTCCATTTACTCACAAGCAAACCCCCTATTCACTACTTAATAAATATATTCAACAAAGGGGGCAGGAAAATCCTTCACCTGAGAAGAAAAAGTGTATATTTTACCTTAATGAATCCGATTTCCTTATGTTCAAATATACCATAAGTAGTAAAGATATAATGATAACCGAAACACTTGTCCATTGTGCGGCTGTCCATCCTAACATGTATCTTGGCGTATCACCACGCATCATTTCAAGAAGGAATCTTCCTAAAGAATAAAGAATATTGTAGGCAAGGAACATATATCCTTGAACCCATGTTCTGCTGTTTCTCAACATAAGCAGGAGCCCAAAGATAACAAAATCCATCTGTCCTTCCCATACCTCTGCCGGATATAAAGGCTTAGAACCGTATGTTTCATATGCGATGGTCCCAGGTGGGTACACCACGCCAAAATTAGAATCTGTAGGGGAACCAAAAGCATCACCATTCATAAAGCAGGCAATTCTTCCAACACCCTGTCCAAAAACAATCGCTGGTGCAACAAGATCCGCAAACTCCCAGAAGTTAAGCTTGTGATACCATGTATAGATTGCACCCGTTACAAATCCACCCACTAACCCTCCTTGGATGGATAGTCCCCCCAACCAAATCATAAAAATTTCTAGTAGATGCTGAGAATAATAACCCCATTCAAAAAAGATGACTTCCCACAAACGGGCTCCAAGAATGGCTCCAAGAACAACATAGAAACCCAAATCCGTTATATGTTTTTGATATTTCGTACCTTTAGCAAGGGAATAGGCAACGCCTATGGCTAGTAATATGGCAATGGCAACGATGAGTCCATAAGCTCTTACAGGAAAGTTACCGATATGAAACAAAATAACTCGCAATTCTTGTATTACCTCCTTCTTCACTATAATGAGAGAACTTTTCTCCCATTTTAACACATCAAAGGGAAATAAATAAAATAGAAGGCCAACTTAAAAATCCTCTTTCCAACATTGACTTTTCCTATAATCTTTTGTAAGATTATTGCCATCAGAAGATGATTGTGGCTGTGAAGGATTAATAGTAACTAAAGCTCCCTTCTTATCAGCGATCTAGGGATAGTGGAAGCCTAGAAGAATACTTTAGTGAAACGGCAATCTAGAGCTACAGGTTTGTTAAAAGTGGATGCACTCTTTCGGTGTGTCAACTAGGGTGGAACCGCGGGTTTTAACTCCCGTCCCTAGGCGCTAATTGCCTAGGGATGGGAGTTTTTTAATTTTCTAAATACAAGGAGAGAATGAACAAATGAGTGTTACTATGGACCAAGTTGTGGCTCTTGCCAAGCATCGGGGTTTTGTTTTTCCCGGATCTGAGATATATGGAGGACTTGCCAATACATGGGATTACGGTCCCCTTGGAGTTGAATTAAAGAATAATGTGAAGAAAGCTTGGTGGAAAAAATTCATCCAACAATCTCCCTACAACGTTGGATTGGATGCTGCCATCCTGATGAACCCAAAAGCTTGGGTAGCCTCCGGGCATGTAGGTAACTTTAATGATCCTATGATTGATTGTAAGAACTGTAAAGCACGCCACCGTGCCGATAAATTAATTGAAAATGCACTTCAAGAAAAAGGGATAGAGCTAATTGTTGACGGTTTGTCATTTGCAGAAATGGCTAAGTTGATTGAAGAACACCAGATCTCTTGCCCAGATTGTGGAAGCAAAGATTTTACAGAAATCCGTCAGTTTAACCTCATGTTCAAGACTTTCCAAGGGGTTACCGAATCAAGCAGCAATGAAATTTTTCTTCGTCCAGAAACCGCACAGGGGATTTTTGTAAACTTCAAAAATGCTCAGCGTACCATGAGAAAGAAACTACCTTTTGGAATTGGACAAATTGGTAAAAGCTTCCGTAATGAAATTACACCAGGAAACTTCACCTTCCGTACGCGTGAATTCGAACAAATGGAGCTCGAATTCTTCTGTAAGCCTGGTGAGGATCTTAAGTGGTTTGAATATTGGAGGAACTACTGCCATGAATGGTTGCTTAATTTAGGTGTAAACCAAGAAAACATTCGCTTAAGAGATCACTCTGATGATGAACTTTCCCATTATAGTAATGCAACAACAGATATTGAGTATAAATTTCCATTTGGTTGGGGTGAACTATGGGGAATCGCAGATCGTACAGACTATGACCTCAAGCAGCATATGGAACATTCTGGTGAAGATTTCAACTATATTGATCAGGAAACAAACGAACGCTATGTCCCTTATTGTATTGAACCATCCCTAGGTGCTGACAGAGTCACTCTTGCCTTCTTGATCGATGCTTTTGAAGAACAACAGCTTGAAGGTGGAGATAGCCGAACAGTGCTTCGCTTCCACCCTGCCCTTGCACCTTATAAGGCAGCAATCTTCCCACTATCCAAGAAATTATCTGAAGGTGCACTTAAAGTTTTTGCAGAGTTATCTGAGGACTTCATGGTTGATTACGATGAAGCGGGATCAATCGGGAAACGTTACCGTCGTCACGACGAAATTGGTACACCATATTGCATCACCTATGACTTCGAATCCGAGCAAGATGGACAAGTTACTGTTCGTGATCGCGATACAATGGAGCAAACTAGAATGCCAATTAGTGAGCTAAAAAGCTTTATAAACGAAAAAATTAAATTTTAAAACATAAGAAGCCAAGAAATAAATTCTTGGCTTCTTGTTATTTCCTAGGCAAGCGCAGATTCAGACAAGTTTCGTACGGATTCTGTCGATCAATCCATTTTATATTTTTGTTCCAATTCACTTCCTAGTCAATTATGGGTGAAGGGCTTGCTCCCCGATCCGTGCAAGTTCCTTATGCCCTTGGATTGTCGGATGAATATCCTCTGATAATACACGAATAAAGCTAATCTCCTTACCTTGGAATGCATGATGAGCATCGGCAAGCAGTAGTTGCTGATCTTCTGTAGCAAGATCCCTTATTAATTGATTAATAGGATAAAGAATTTGTTCATTCAATTGATGAATATATTCAAATCCTTGACTGTTTGGTATTGGGTTGTACAATGTGTAGATCACTATTGGTGAATCCGTTAGTTGATGAATTTTTTTAATAATCAGTGGTAGATCTGTATATAATTTTTCCTCCGAAACAATCATCTGATTAAACACTTCTTGATCGGATGGCTTGTAGGTTTGATCCTTCTTTAACTGATCGAGAATACCAGCCGATCCCTCGATTAAATCATTACTACCAATGTCAAGAGTAACAACCCTTGCCTCATTAATTGCAGATTGGAATTTCTCCGTCTCCAGAGCCTTTAATAAATCCTTTGTCGTCCAACCAGGAATACCGAGATTTACTACTTTATATTTCTCATCCGCAGCCAACAATGAAGGAAATGCTCTACTGGATGGATTTGAATTTTTAGGTTCTAGATTCAAACCATAGGTGATGGAATCTCCCAAAGCTACTAAAGTTGCATCCTTGTATTTTCCTACCGAAGAACACCAAGATAATTGATCTGGCCTCTTCTTCATTTCATTGGTTAATCCCTTTTCCTTCATATTCATGATAAAGGCAAGCGCCTCTGCCCGAGTCAGTGTACCCCCACCATCAAATCCTTCAATCGTTTGTGAGGAACGTCCCTGTGATAATCCTTGATCATAAAGGTAGGCAATGGCACCTTGATTATCGTAATGATATCCCTCAGCACTAGCTATGATCTGAGCCACCTCCATACGAGTAATAGGATTTGTTAATGTCTTCCCTACTGGAATATGGTATTGTTGAATGATATTCTCTATCGAATCGGTCCATTGACTAGATGCATGAGTGTTAGACCAATCCACAGAGTCTTTCTGTGCGTTGGGAAAAATTCGTATCAGAAGGGCAATAAACTCTGATTGTGTAACTGATTGATCTGGGCGAAAGCTACCATCTGGATATCCTTTAACAATTCCTTCGTCTACTCCCTTCTCAATGACTGATTTAGCCCAATGGGAGGAAATATCCGCAAATTGAATTTTCTCAGAAAAAGCCACGGCATATAGAATTGGCAATAAAAGGACAATAAAGAAGACAACTTTTTTCATGAAAGATCCTTTCTATCAAAAAATAAGTTAACCACACCAAACATAACAAATTTTATGTAAACTTAATATCCAATCCTCTTTGATATTTTAATACTACCGCTAGAGTAAGAATTTCTCAATAAGAAAAGCTTCTATCGAAGCCCTTTCGAAGAAGTAGTCGAATTCATCATTAGTGGAAGCTTTTCCCATCAGGCTAGTGTCAGAAATTAATCCTTCCGTTCCAAGAAGCTACTCTCCGTAAAAATGCTTTCATCCTCTAGGAAATCAGAATATACAGCCATTTCCTTCATCTGCATATAATATTTCTGAGCTATTTTTTTATGTTGAAGAAACCTTGCCCTATATTTCTCGTACTTTTCCTTATTCTCATGAACATGTCTTAAACATTTTAATTCATAATACTTACAAAAACCAAGTTCCAATAAATATCGCTGGAAAATCTCACCCTCAATCAATCTTTCAATCACACCTCCTTCTTCCAAGAAGCTTCACTCTCCTATTAATTGATTCAAGCATCCTATAAAAGGTGTTGAAATTAGGCTAAAACAATGCTTAAGTTACAAATGCTGTTTTTCAAGTATAATAGAAGAAGCAAAACTGGAGTCAACAGAATTGGTGGTGTATAGATTGAATCACTGGGTTTCGGTAGAAACAAAAAAAGCATTTTTGGAGTGGTTCTTAAGAAATTATCGTTTTCGTCAAACGGAGGCTCGCAGAATATTGGACTATATTCTCTCTTCCCCACATCTTATGAAAAATCTACATTTTACAGAAGTGATTCATCCTAACGAGAAGAATATCGAGATTTCCACGACGTGTGCAAATTCACAGCCCCCCTTTAAATATTTTAAAGGTTCAATGGGAATTTCCTATAATGTGGCTGAAGCTTATCAATACCTGCTAAATAATCCCAAACATGATATTTATCTTCTGCTCCACTTTCGTGGGAAGCAATTAAATTATAATTATCAGCGTCTTGTGAAAGGCCCAACCCAAGAGGCCATGGAAGCAGTTGAAATAAAGAAATGGAGTGAACGAGTGATTCAACACTCTCTCATGGAATCAAGATTAGTAGAATTAATCTCGCTTATTGACCAATCTCTTGTAGATGGAGATAAAGAGGGATTTCTACGATTGACAGATGAAAGGCGGAAAGTTGAGCAGGAAATAGCCAGGTTAAACAAATTTGAAGAAAGGAAATAAAAATGAAAACATCCACTAAAACATGGTTTTGGTTCGTTATTACCGTTTTATTTATGTCCTTTATTTTCTATAAATCAGCTGAGCCCTACAAAAAACAAGATATCAAGCCTTACTTAAGAGAGCATCTACAATTGTCCGAATCGAAAATACCAAAAATTGATTTTTATTATGATGGGGATCATGTTACTTCGAAGAATCCCTACGATTTTGTTGAATTTCTAATTCGCAAGGCTGGTCATATAAGTGAATATGCCCTCCTTTGTTTTCTCTTATTGAAAACTTTAAGATCAACAAATCTGAGATTGGGGCAATCTCTTATTCTATCTGGCATAGCATCTATAATCTATGCCGGGTCAGACGAATGGCATCAATCCTTTATTGCCGGGAGGACTGGCCACCTCATTGATGTGTTAGGCCCTGATTTGCTTGGGGTACTCGTAACCCTCATACTCTACTTACTGATTGCCCGTAAGAAGGACCGTTTATTGAAAGGATAGCATCTTTCTATTAATTTTATGGTCTAAAATAGTTAGAACCTGTCATACATTTCTTTTAGGTCGGTCGGACAGGAGTATAAGCAAATGAACGGCGAGTTATTGTTAGTCATTCTGATTATTACAGGTTTGTTTGGAAAATCTAGTGTCATTACAACAGCAGCGAGTCTACTGCTTATTTTCAAATTGACTTCACTAGAACGGTTCTTCCCTACCATTGAGAGACGTGGTCTAGAATTAGGCTTATTATTTCTTACGGTAGCTGTTTTAGTTCCCTTCGCTAACGGTTCTATAAGTTGGGATCGGATCTATCCTTTCTTTGTTTCCATAAACGGCTGGCTTGCTTTAGTTGGAGGGGCCGTGGCTGTTTATATTAATCGGTTTGGCCTTAATCTTATGCGAACCGAACCTCAAATTATTATTGGATTGGTTATTGGGTCGATCTTTGGAATCTTGTTTCTAAAAGGAATACCGGTAGGCCCACTAACAGCTGCTGGAATGACCGCTATTTTTGCCGAGTTTTACAAATTAAAAAAATAAAAAACCTTTCTTATGGCTCCTAAAAATCACCATAAGAAAGGGATAGAAATCACTGATATTAAGTTACCTTCCTTTCCATCATCGGTCCATTCGCAGGCGCCGTACATATAAGGCTGTCATACACAAGCAAACTCCAGTCATTACAAGAACCGAACGAATTCCTGCGTAGGACCCAATCAACCCTCCTAGTAGCGGCCCAATCATTGCACCTAATTGATTTGCACCAGTAGTTAACCCAAATGCCCGCCCCCGGAAATCCTCTTCTGTATTATTTACAACAATGGCCTGGATCGCCGGAACAACTCCTGCTAAAAATAATCCAAATAAAAATTGGATAGTACCAAATTGCCAAATCTTCGTTACAAGTATTTGAAATAAATAAATCAACCCAGCTCCAAGCATGGCTACAAAAAGAATTTTGAGATATCCTCTCTCCTGTCCAATTCTTCCCCAAATAGGGGCAGCAATAATCCCAGCAATCCCAGTAAGAGAAAACAAAACTCCAGAATACAGTTCTGCACCTTCTAAGCCTCCTTGAAGCTCTGCGACATACAATGTAATTAAAGGTTGTAGAATTAGATTTATGATTTGAACAATGAAGGAAAGCACTAACATACGAAATAACAGCCGATTCTCCCATGCAACTTTGAAATCTTCAACAATTCTTGTAGATTGCTTTGCCTGAGTAGATTTTTTTTCATAAACAAATAACCATACTGCTATTGTGCCAATAAGTATAACTAATGATGCAACAACGAAGGACATTCTCATGCCGAAGAGATGAGACAGCGCACCGCCAAATAATGGTCCTAGTATTCCTCCTGTTGCACTGGCCGTCTGCATAAGCCCAAGACTCCATCCCATTTTATTTTTGGGAATCGTAGTAGCCACAATGGCCATCGAAGCAGGAACAAAACCACTTACAAATCCTTGAACCATCCGGACAGCTAACAGCTCCCATGGATTTTGCACCAATGCACCTAAAAAATAAACAATAGACAGGCTAATACCTGCCCGAATCACCATTCTACGTTTACCAGACTTATCGGCCCTTGCCCCCCAGTAAGGAGCCATAATCGCCCCTACAAAGAACGCAGAAGAAAAAATGACACCTGACCATAATTTAATAGAGCCCTCATCTACCCCTATTTTAAGAAGGTATAAGGGTAAGAAGGGAACAACCATCGTATAGCTCGCACTAGAAAGAATGACACCTAACCACAAGATCCAGAGGTTTCTTTTCCAAGGTTCCTTCTGGATCATTTCAAGCCGTTCTGTTGCGTCCCTCATAGGTTCCTCCTTCCCAGTCCCGTATACTCTATAAAACAAATCAAAATTCCGATATTATCCAAGTTGCAGATATACTTATGAAGGATGCTCAAATAGCTCAAAATCTCCTAAAAAGTCAAAAAAGCAAGGAGAAGAAATGGCTTCCTCCTTGCTTTTCTCCTTCTATTCATTCACAGAAAAGAATTCATCATATAAAGCCTTAACAGCCTTGACTTCATCTACCTTTTTAACTCCAAACATGATGCTAACCTCAGATGAACCTTGGTTAATCATCTCTATATTAACACAGGCTTTAGCTAGTGCAGCTGTTGCTCGAGCCGTTGTACCAACATTATGACGCATACCCTCTCCTACAATCATAATCATGGATAGATTCTTTTCTATAACAACATGATCAACATTCAGCTCATCGTAAAAACGATGAATAATCGAGGCTTCAATCTGTTCAGTGAGCTGTTTCTCACTTAGGATAATCGTAATATCATCGATACCAGAAGGAGTGTGTTCATAAGAAACTCCATAATCCTCCAGAATTTGTAGTAGTCGGCGACCAAATCCTATTTCTCGATTCATTAAATATTTATTTACATAAATACTACAAAATCCACTGTCACTTGCAATCCCCACTACCGGCTTATTACTTCTCTGGCGTTCATTAACAATAAGGGTTCCTTGTGCCGTTGGATTATTTGTGTTCTTCACATTAACAGGAATACCCGCACGGAATGCTGGAATAAGTGCCTCATCATGGAAAACAGAAAAACCAGCATAAGATAATTCTCTCATTTCTCGATAGGTCAATTCTTGAATTTCCTGTGGACGATCTACTAGATTAGGGTTAGCAGAGAAAACAGAATCTACATCTGTAAAATTCTCATAAAGCTCCGCAGAAATCCCGGCAGCAAGAATGGACCCTGTAATATCAGATCCACCTCTTGAAAAGGTCACGATATGTCCTTCTGGTGAATAACCAAAGAATCCAGGAAAGATCATGATCTCATCTCGGTCTCGAAGAGCCTTGAGATTATCATAGGATTCTGGAAGAACCTGTGCATTTCCATATTCATTACTTACAAGCAATCCAGCATCTTGAGGATTTATATAGGAAGCCTTATATCCTTGGCTATTAAAATAGTAGGCAACAAGCTTCGCACAATTATCTTCTCCACTTGCTTTCACCGCATCCATGAATTGATCAGGGTTACTCCGATCTCCATGTAGAATCTCCAATAAATCCATAGAAATTCGATCTACAATTTCATTAGATAATTGTAAACCTTGTGCTATTTCATGATATCTTGTAATGACAACCTCAAATTCCTTGCGCCCTTCACCACAAGCTAAAAACTGATTGGCACAAGCAATTAAAAGGTCAGTTACCTTAATGTCATCGCTAAATCGTTTACCAGGTGCCGAAACGACGATCACCTTACGATTCGAATCAGATATTACGATATCAAATACCTTCTTAATTTGTGCGGCACTTGCACAAGAGGTACCTCCAAACTTTGCTACCTTCATGACAATAATCCCCCATTTTGACTTCAAACTGTGATGAATGAAAACATTGTAAAATACATAATACCGATTCTCAATAAGTACTATTATCACGCAGTTACTTAATCAATGCAATCCTTTTGTGTAAAACATTATTACCAATGTTCGCTTTAGTGATATGGCTATGATAAAGTAGGAAAAAAGTGTTACCTAACATCTGAGGTGGTTAAACCTATGAAACCAATCCCCGATTTGATTCAAGAAGAACTTAATATACTTTTTGTGGGCTATAATCCTAGTTTACGATCAGGAGAAACGGGGCACCATTTCGCTAATCCAAATAATCGATTCTGGACCATCCTCCATCAATCAGGTATAACACCTCGTAAGTATCAACCTGGAGAAGACCAAGACCTACTCAGCTTAGGGTATGGTTTTACCAATATCGTCCCGCGTCCGACCCGTACTGCTTTAGAAATCACCAGAGAAGAATATATAGAAGGGCGAGAGAATTTAAAAGAAAAAATCAGCCACTACCGACCACGAATTGTTTGTTTTGTAGGTAAAGGAGTTTACGAGGAATACAGCCAGCGTAAAAATATTGTATGGGGTTTTCAAGTGCGCAGCATCATTCATAGAGTAGAAGAATTCGTTGCTCCCTCTTCAAGTGGATTAGTAAGGATAAAAATGGAAGAAGTTATTAACATCTATCGGAGATTAAAGGAACGATTGGATCAACTTCCATCTATCGACTAATGAAGCTTATCTTCATCTTTGTCATAATATAGGAATGACAAAGGAGGAAACTTAAGCTATGAACCCCATTCACTATCATATGAAAAAGTGGCAGGCCCGCAGCAACCATGCAAAAATATTGTTAATGATTTGCTTATGTGGATTAGCAGCAATTGCCATAGTCGTATTATGGCATCTAATAGGAGGGCAAATACCTTGGGGAATTCAAACATGGGTTAAGATCTTTATTCTTTGTATTGCTGATCTTTTATTTCTGATAAGTGCCTTATCTTCCTATAGCAATTATAGCTTTTTATATAGCTATTACCTTAGTAAATGGATAAAAGAAAATTCACCACAGGATTTAGAGTTAGTAACAGGAACTGTCCTCTATAGCCAATCTCACCATATTCCTTACGCAGGCCATTTTCAACGAATAACTCTCCGACTTCTGTCCGGCGATGTGAGGACGTATTACGTGAAACCGAGTAATTTAGGTTCCTTTGAAGTGCGAAGCCATGTCCGTTTACTAACCCACCAATTATTCATAGTGGATATTTATCCAACTTTGATTGCTTTGGTAAGTTAACCTTTATGCATCCCCTTATGGGGGAAGGAATACAGAGCCACACAGGCTCTCAACATCCTTCACTTCATGAATCTCTATCTATTGCATCTTCATCTTACTCAAGGATGGCTTAGATATATTTTCCCACTTCGATGAGATTTATCTTCCAACCACAGACAAGACAAACCCTTGTTGATCCGTATCGAATACCTTTACCTCAGATATTTCCTTCCATTTTTGTTGTTGCTGCAACAAAAGTATCACCTGTTCATCTTCCATAAGTGATTCATCTCCATTACCGTGCTCACAGGCAATCCACCAGGATGTAATACGGTCATCTGTCTGTTTTGCTTGAAGTGTTGCCTCTCTAATTTGAAACTCCGGATAATTTTCCTTTAAGAATTGCAACACTAATTGTTCTAGCTGTTCTTGTGTCCACTTCAATTTATCCACCTCTTTTTTTACTATGTTCCTACATTACAGATTTATTCATATCCTATTTTGACATCTACTAAATAGTAGAAAGAAATCGGAATTCATCTGCACCAAAAAGCCATCACTATCAAGGTGATGGCCTAAAGATTAATGAGGAAATTTCTTAAATTTATGATCACCATATTCCTTAAGTACATTTCCTTCTTCATCAACAATCTTTAATGAGTTAAGGTTAGCTTTAAGAGAGTTTCGAACACCCTGAATGTATTCTTTACGTAGCTCATTTTGCTCTACCTTCTCTGTTGCAGTTAATCCAGTAGTCTTGGCCTTCTTCGCTAATTCATTAATCCGTTGAATCTTTTCAGGAGTAACCAATACTAGCATCTCCTCTCTAAAAGGTGTCCCTATATTATAACACAAGCACACATCTTAGTCTAATAGTCTACTTATGTGTAGGAATGATTAATACTTGACCTATTTGAAGAGTCGTCTTCGTTAAATGATTTTCCTCTATAATCAAATCAACCATATCACGAACCGATAGATGGTTATTGTTATTATAACGAGTTGCAATACTCCATATTGAATCTCCTGGTTGAACAGTTAATTGAACCATAGTTGGTAGAGAACTAGCCTCTGCCTTCATATTCATCCATGGATCAAGCATAAGTAAGTGAAATAAACTGGAACTAAACAATAAACCTAATGAAATAATAAATATCCATAGTCTCAAGCCCCAACACCCTCCTAGTATCACACGCGAACATGTGATCTTATTGAGTCTATAATAACTCGAACATTAGTTCTTGTAAACACTATTTTTCGAACTTATGTTTGTATGTTTTAGCTTATCTTGGTATAATGGGAACAAGAAGGTTTTGGAAAGTGAGGAGAAACAATCATGAAGTTGTCATCTAGACAGCATGCCATCCTTGATTTCATAAAGAAAGAAGTGAAGGACAAGGGATATCCCCCATCTGTTCGCGAGATTGGAGAGGCTGTCGGCCTTGCCTCAAGCTCCACCGTTCATGGACACCTTGCCCGTTTAGAGAAGAAAGGACTTATTCGTAGAGATCCCACTAAGCCTAGAGCCATTGAGATCCTTGATGATATGGATATGGCACAAGAGGAAATGGATTTATTTACTGTTCGTATTCCAGTATTGGGGAAGGTAACCGCTGGATTACCTATTCTAGCAGTAGAAAATGTTGAAGAATATTTTGTCCTCCCAGAGCACATGGTTGGCAGTGATACGGTGTACATGCTCAGAATTCAGGGAAGTAGTATGATTGACGCTGGAATACATGATGGAGACTATGTCATTGTTCGCCAGCAGTCCGTTGCCAATAACGGAGATATTGTTGTTGCAATGACAGAAGACGATGAAGCCACTGTGAAACGTTTCTTTAAAGAGAAGAACCATTTCCGTTTACAACCGGAGAATCCTGATATGGAACCTATCCTTCTGCCACAGGTTACAATATTGGGTAAGGTTATTGGAGTATTCCGTACTATACACTAAAAACTAGACAAGAAATCTGTCTAGTTTTTAGTAAGTTTGCATATAGATTAATAGATTACTTCATTGCTTAGCAAATTTATCTATAGGCTATTTCCCGTCTTAAACTACCACGAAAAACCAAATAACCATCGCCAATTGTAGAACAAATTTTACCACCGCACTACCGAAGAAGGCACCTAGTTGACTAAATGCTACCTTTGCTGCTAATCCCACTTCTTTATTCAATGCCCATTCAACTAAAAAGACAAAAAGTAACGGACCAAATAAGATTCCTAAGGGACCTAAGATAAGAGGCCCAATAACAATACCAACGATGGATGCGATCATTCCCCATTTGCTTCCTCCATACTTTTTCACTAGAAGCATATTGGTTAGAAGATCTGCAAGTAATAGTAGAATAGTAAGTGCCCCCATTCCCCACCAGAAACTTAGAGGAAGAGATTGGTTTGCAAGCAAAAACTTATAGGTAAGAAATCCCCCCCATAACAGAATGGCATCCGGAATGAATGGCACCACAATGCCAACGAAACTTCCTACAAAGAAAAGAATAACCAGAACCCACCAAAGAATATCCATTGAGTAACTCCTCCTTATGTATTTAAGAATCCCAGTCTAAATGTAAAAGGCTGTCTCCCATAAGTGTATTCACCCTGGGTACAGCCCTACACACCCTTTAAAATTTTAGTCATTCGTTTTATACTGATCCCATTCCAAGTATGGTTTAAGAATCGTAATTCATTCCATTTAAAACCACTACATTCAATTAATCATAAATCCGTGGTAAATTCAAACGAGAGTTTATCATTGCGACCACCTCTAGTAATCTCGGATCACCCAAGAGAAATCCTATATTAACCATGAGGAAAATCCCTCAAAATCATACCACAAGACAATTTATAACAGAAAATACCCATGCATTGAGAGCTTTTGAAAGAGCTCTTCAAACGGAAATCTGATTAAATCAACAAAATATCTCGTTCACAAAATCATCACAAATAACTCACTAAAAACAAATGGAATTAATAGGGATTCAATACTATAATTGTTAACTAGATAATTCAATTAGTTAACTAAAGAGAGGGGTAAATTCTTGTGTACTATTGTCTAAAATGTAAAAAGGTTCATGAGATAAAAGACGTTCCTGAAGAGAAGTTATTCAATACGGGGTATACACTTCTACATGGATCAATGATCCCACTTGGAATATGTGCCTCAAAGGGCTACTTGTTGGATCCATACCAATACTATAATAAAGCCTGACAGTATACCATTCTTTATATATACTTCCTACGCGTAGCAATCCGAGGGTAAATCTCGTAAAATCATTAACTATTACTAACTAAGGCTTTTGCAATACCTATGAAATATTCCGATTCACGGCGGATATGATTCAGAACAGTAACCGCTGTTGGGCTACTTTTTACAGCCTTACTTGTTGTCCCAAGTTGATCTAATAATTTAACAAACTCTATACTCTGATCTAAGGCAAATTGAACTAACTCCATAATTTGTTTAGTTATCAGTGGATTTATTTTACTTCCCGAACGTATAAATAATTCAACATACCGTATAAAAACTTCTTCAGTTCTCGCGAATGCTTGTTCCCATTCTTGTAGGGCCTTAATAAATTGTGGTTCAAGATCTTTCACCAATGCACGTATAACTTCTGTATGTTCCCCTTCCTGGTGTTTCCAAAACTCACCTTCATCCAGTACTCTAATTAGCATCTTATCCTCATAA
>DATFAS010000163.1:0-8394 GCA_035254305.1 Bacillota bacterium | reverse complement strand
TGGCCGAGGAATACATCATAGATAAAACATTAACTCCCTTTCCATTGATTTATAATTCGGAACGCCCTGATACCATTTGTGCTCACTTACTGAGTGGAAAAATTGCCATTATTGTAGATGGCAGTCCCTTTGTTCTGACAGCTCCAGCTGTTCTGAGTGACTTTTTCCAGGTTAGAAGATCACAAGGACGTCATTTTTCGTGCCCCTGCTTGGGCACAGAAAAAAAGACCCTTGTATTTAAATACAGAAGACCCCATGCGTCAACCCTATGCTGAGTCCCCTACACCATCAAAGAAGGACAGAATGAAATCATGAATACACATAAAATCATTTCGGTTTTCTTGATTGCATGCTGCTGTTTTTTACTAAGTGGTTGTTGGGATCGAAGAGAATTAAATGATATTGCGCTAGTCTCGGGGATCGCCATAGATAAGGGGAAAAACAATAAATATAAAATGACGGCAGAGGAGATTATCGCATCTGAATTAAATCCGAAAACAGGGGGGAAAGCAAGCCCCTCTTTTGTATTCAGCCTAGAAGGCGACACGATCGCAGAATTAGTCAGGAAGTTAAATATCGGGTTTTCTAGAAAAATGGAATATTCCCATATGAAAACTCTTGTAATTCATGAAGACATTGCACGAGAGGGTCTGCTTGAATTTCTTGATTTTATGAGACGAAATCGAGAAATACGTAACGACTTTAATATTGTTGTAGCGCATGAGGTTCCAGCAGCCGATATTTTGAAAGTATCTAATCCATTGCAAAAAGTACCTTCTTTTAAGATGTGGATCCAACTCCATACGATGGTTAGAGACTGGGGTGGGGACCCGGATGTAAAGCTTGGAGATATTATAACAGCTCTGTTGATCAAGGGAAGAGAACCCATCATGGCATCTGTCACGATCAAAGGCGAACCTAAAAAAGGTAACGATATGGACAATGCAAAGAAAATTCAACCTGATGCTATGGTTGTATTAGACGGTTTGGCTGTATTTAAAGGAATGAAAATGCAAGGTTTTATGGATATAAAGGATACAAACAATTATCTCTGGATTCAGGACAAAATAAGAGCAACTACTATTACTGTGCATTGTAATAAGAACAATGCATTCACGGTTCGAATTAACAATGTCAATTCAGATGTAAAAGTAGAGTACAAGGAAGGAAAACCCGAAGTGGTGATTAATATTAAAGGGGAAGGCCATTTGGCAGCTACTCAATGTCCAGATGATATAGGAGACATAAAAACCATTAAAAAATATGAAAATATGGCAGCTAACAAGATTAAACGAGAAGTAGAAAAGACGATTGAAACGACACAGTTAAAATTCGGATCGGATATCTTTGGCTTTGGTGAAAAATTATATCGTCAACACCCCAAGCAATTCGAGAAAGTCGTAGATTATTGGAATAATGAATTTAAGAAAGCAAAAGTCAATGTTCATGTGAATATCATCATCCACAGACCTGAATTAAAAACCAATACGTTCTTACATCAACTTCAAAATGACCAAGGATAAAGAAAAAACCGTCAAACAGGACTACCTGATGACGGTTTTTCTCTTTATTATTTTAAAAATCAGTCGTTTCGGGGTTACCCTTCCTATTTTTGCTATAATGTTCAAGGGAGGGAGAAGAACACCAAATGAAACAAAAACTATTTCGCATGATTTCGATTTTCGGAGCTTTATGTTCACTTGGAGTGGGACAACCAGTTTATGCACAAAACATTATTTCTTTTCCTGTTCTCAGTGATATTCATGTTATGGATGGAAATGATGACTTTCAGCAAAAAAGTCGTACTTCTTTTCAAAGAGCCCTACAGGATATAGACAATATGAATCCTAAGGCCGATGCACTCATCATAAACGGAGATTTAGGAGATGGATTACCCCATGATTATGCGGCACTTGATACACTCCTAAAGGGAAGCCCCCATCCGACTAAGACCTTTTTTACGATTGGTAATCATGAGTTTTATTCTGCTTTCTATGCACCTGATGCAACATGGAATCCTGATGGATTTCCTAATGGGGAAACCGAGCAGGCTTCCATCCAACGTTTCTTGCAATTTGCTGGGCGTAATAAGGTTTATGGAGATACATGGATCAATGACTTTCATTTCCTATTCCTAGGTTCGGAGCAATTTGAACAATCGGATCGCAGCAATGATAATGATGCTTATCTTTCTAAGGAACAACTAAAATGGCTAAAGGAAAAACTCCAGGAAAAGGCGGTTCCAGGAAGACCTATTTTTGTATTCCTGCATCAACCACTTCCTAACACAGTGGCGGGTACAAGTTTACCCTATTATCGCGGTGTCATACAACATCAAGAACTAAAAGATATTTTATCTTCCCATCCGGAAGTGATTCTCTTCTCTGGTCACACCCATTGGAAGCTAGGACTACCTCATTCTATTGTTCGCAACGGATTTACTATGGTAAACTCATCTTCTGAATTCGAACCCTATGACACCAATGATCAACCGATTCCTTCCGATTCCAGCGAAGGTCTATTGATCAATGTTTTAACCGATAAGGTAGAAATCAAAGGGCGTGATTTCGTAAATAAGAAATGGATTTCTGAAACTAGCATTGCTAGATTAGATCAAAATAAGCGTAATGTCTCCGTTCGTATTAAAGGAAAGCCTGTCTCTTTTTCAGATGCTGCACCCTATGTGGATACTAGTAAAAATAGGACCATGATTCCTTTATCTGAACTCAGTAATCCCCTACAACTGAATGTAAAATGGGATGCACAAAATCAAACAGCCAAATTTACGAAAAGTGGAAAAGAAGTAGTACTTAAAATTGGTGAAAAACAAGCTACGATCAATGGGGAAAAAGTAGATTTAGATTTGCCGGTATCTACTGAAATGGATCGTATTTATGTTCCTTTATATTTTATTTGTCAGGCATTTGAAATAAAGGATAAATGGGATGCGGCAAATAACGAAGTTGTAATTTCATAAAGAATAGGGCACTTCGTATTCATCTACCAAGTGCCCTACTAATCATAACTTTAACTGTTCATAGTCCCTCAAAAAATTCTCTACATATCCTGGCTATCTCGTAGTTTAACAGGAATCCACTTCCTTACACTATTGATAAACCAAATTTGTTCTGCCTCTCTTAATTCTGCTAGCAGAATAACCTTCTCAAAAATAATTCCACGTTCGATCAGTTCTTTTCGAAATGTCCCTGGCAAAAGCCCCGATGTAACAGGTGGCGTATATTTCACCCCTTGGAGTTCAACAACTATATTCCCAAAGGTAAATTCCGTGACTTCCCCTCTTTCATTCCAAAGAAGGGTATCAAAGACCTCTTCATCCTGAATTCGAAGAGCATTGTAAAAATCTCGATAAGTGGTTTTGTGGTATAGGAACAGATTGGAACTACAAATTGGTTGGTTAGCAAGTTGAACCATAGAAGAAGTGGCAGAATCTGGTTGGAAGGGAGTGCCTTCTATTTTCACCCTACCACTCTTTGAAACAAGCAACCGTACTCTCTGTACCTCCTCAAGATCCAATTCCTTATACTTCTCTAACTCCGAAAGTACAGCGGAAGGGTCAAGATCAATACGAAAATACTTTGCCGTCTGGGTTAATTTCTCCATATGACGGCTCAGAAGAAAATACTCCCCGTTCTCTAGTAACAATGTCTCCAGTAATTCAAAATCTATAGAGTCCTGCGTTAATAATTTTGCCTTATCAATGACTTCCTGATACTCACCTTGTGCTGTTGAATCCCACGTGATTCCTCCACCCACACCAAATTCAGCTTCTTCTTTAAGAGAATCGATTACCACCGTTCTTATGGCAACATTAAAAATTGCATCCCCATTCGGTTGAATATATCCAATGCTCCCGCAATAAACACCTCTAGGGGTATCCTCTAATCGATTAATTTCACGCATGGTTTGAATTTTTGGCGCACCTGTTATCGATCCACAAGGAAATAAAGCAGAAAATATGTCCACCATCTCTATTTCTGGGCGGAGCTTTCCTTCAATCGTTGAAGTCATTTGAAAGACGGTGGGATAGCGTTCTATGTCAAAAAGATGAGTCACATCAATTGAACCCATCGTGCAAATTTTCCCTAGGTCATTCCTTAGTAAGTCAACGATCATTAGATTTTCAGCACGATTTTTTTCTGACTCATAGAGCCAAGCTGATTTTTGTTCATCTTCCTTAGTATAACGCCCCCGTGAAACCGTTCCCTTCATCGGCTTTGTAATAATATGGCGATCTTTTTTAGCAAAGAACAACTCCGGGGAGGCCGACAAGATCCGATATCGACCCATATGAAGATAAGCAGAATAATTCGCCTGTTGATTTTTCGTGATTTTACGGTAAAACCCAAAGTCATCTCCGGAGAAAGTAGCCTGTAATCGTATCGTGTAATTCACTTGATAGGTATCACCACGACTGATCGCATCACGTATTTCTTGAATGCAAGAATCGTAATGTTCCTGGCTTGTATAAGGTAGCCAGTTGGACACTTGAAATTCACTAGATTCAGCCATACAAGCAGTATGTGGCTGATCAAATATTCCAAACCATAAGAGTGGAAGCTCTGAAGTCTCATTGTTCACTTCAAACGATGAGTCAAATGCTGGTGCGGCTTCATAAGCAAGATAACCAGCAGCATAATATCCCTTTTTCGTCCAATTTTCTATTCGCCTCAAGGCAGGTATGATGTCATCCACATGATTTGCCATAATCGTTTCAATCGGATTTTGGAATAGAATCGATTCTTTTTCAAAATCAAAGACCATGTAATCCATTTTTGTTTACCTCATGATAGAATAATCTCTTTCTTAAATTATAACTTAACTCAACCTCATTTTATCGAAATTGATGAATGAACCTAAAGTTATACAGAATTGAATAGCCTCTATTCAATTTTAGAAGATAATCACGGCCCATTTACCATTGGAAATGCGGATGCTGGTATTTTAGTGAGAACTTCTCATTGGCATAATAATTGCTTTATAAAATTATGAAAGTGTTTACATTCAGTGGAAATGAGAGGGGATTGGTATGACACCTATACTCGTAGATAAATGCATTACTTGTAATGAAGAATTGGCACCATGGGAAAGAAATCGGGCTAATTGCCTTGATTGCCGAGAAAGTTCTACTGAGGCTTATGGAGATGATATCGAAGATATAGACGATGAGTTTTAGGGTATTTTCAAATTTAACTATTTTATAGTAAGGATGATCAAACAATGAGTACAAGCCAAATGACAAAGCATGAGAGACAACCTTCTCTATTGGAATCAACCCAAAATATTATCAAAGAAGCACTCTCCCACCTTCATTATCATGAGTCCGTATATGAGCTTTTGAAGGAACCTCTAAGAATGTTAACAGTTCGGATCCCAGTCCGAATGGATGATGGATCCATAAAGGTGTTTACGGGATATCGATCTCAACATAATGATGCAGTAGGTCCTACGAAAGGGGGAATTCGCTTTCACCCGGATGTAACCGTAGATGAAGTCAAATCGCTATCCATATGGATGAGTATTAAATCTGGAATTACTGGGCTGCCATACGGAGGGGGAAAGGGCGGAATCGAATGTGACCCACGTACCATGTCCTTTCCAGAATTAGAACGTTTAAGCCGTGGTTATGTTCGTGCTATTAGTCAGATTGTCGGTCCATCCAAAGATATTCCTGCTCCTGACGTTTTTACGAACTCCCAGATTATGGCCTGGATGATGGATGAATACAGCCAAATTCGTGAATTTGAATCTCCAGGATTTATTACAGGTAAACCTTTGGTGCTAGGAGGTTCCGCAGGGAGAGAGTCATCAACAGCCAAAGGGGTAACAATTGTAATGAGGGAAGCAGCCAAAATTATGGGGATGCCGATTATTGGTTCTCGAATCATCATTCAAGGCTTTGGAAATGCCGGAAGCTATCTCGCAAAGTTTCTCTATGATGCAGGTGCGAAGGTAGTAGGGATATCCGATGCGTATGGGGCTTTATATGATCCAGATGGACTGGATATTCCCTATCTTCTAGATAAACGGGATTCTTTTGGAACGGTAACGACTCTAATGTCTGATCGTATATCCAATCAAGAGTTATTAGTAAAAGAATGTGATATTCTAGTTCCTGCGGCGATTGAAAACCAAATTACTGAAGACAACGCTTCTCAAATTAAAGCAAAAATTGTAGTCGAGGCTGCGAATGGACCTACTACACTAAAGGCAACCGAAATACTAACTGAAAGAGGAATACTGATTGTCCCTGATGTCTTAGCAAGTGCTGGTGGAGTGGTAGTCTCTTACTTTGAATGGGTACAAAATAATCAAGGATACTATTGGACGGAAGAAGAAGTCAATGAAAAGCTAGAAAAGAATCTCATTCAATCCTTTGAACATGTATATCGAACCTCCCAAGATAAAAAGGTTAATATGAGATTAGCAGCCTATATTGTAGGGATTAGACGATTAGCCGAAGCGGTCAAATGGCGAGGCTGGATTTAGGATATGGATTATGAACACAAACAAAGGTCAAGGGACATGTACCCTTGACCTTTGTTTATACTCCAATTTATTTTCCCATGAATTTTTGGATATGCCTACTCATTGTAGGTTGGCTCACTTCTAAAACCTTCGCAACTTTTGTAACCGTTTTATATTCAGAAAGTGCCATATGAATCAATTGATATTGAGTAAGCTCAATTGCTTTTTCTAATGGAATGATTTCATTCACCTGTACCGAAGGGACACTCCGATTTTTATTACTTAAAATCCGTCCCAGGTCATTAGCCATAATTAACTGGCTTGTCGTAACAACCATGGCTCTTTCAATGACATTTTGTAGCTGCCTTACATTTCCTGGCCAGTGATAGGCCTTAAGCATTTCTAATGCATCTTCGGAAAAATGCTTCTTCGTGCCAAATTTTTCATTAAAATATTCTAAAAAGTGATAAACTAACGGTTCAATATCATCAATTCTTTCACGCAATGCAGGAACATATAAAGGGATAACATGGAGTCGATAAAAAAGATCTTCGCGAAAAGTCCCCTGCACGACCATATCTTCTAGATTTCGATTAGTAGCGGTAACCATTCTTACATTAATGGGAATCGGTTCACTTCCCCCTATTTTCATCACTTCTCGCTCTTGGATTGCACGAAGTAATTTTACTTGGAGATTCAACGATAGCTCGCCAACCTCATCCAAGAATAAAGTTCCTTGATCCGCTAGTTCAAACAAGCCTTTTTTCCCTTTACTTAGTGCGCCGGTAAAGGCACCTTTCTCGTAACCAAATAATTCGCTTTCCAACAGATTTTCTGGTATGGAACCACAATTAATTTTGACAAAGGGTTTCGTCTTCCGGGAGCTTAGATGGTGGATAGCATCTGCAATTAATTCTTTTCCTACACCTGATTCTCCATAGATGGTTACGGTTGACTCCACACGTGCCACCTTGACGACTTCCGTCATCAATTCTTCCATCGGTTCAGATTGATAGATAATCGGTTTTTCGGTACTATGTTGAATTTTTCGCAGAATATTGACTTCTTTCCGATATTTTTCCGTTAATACCTTGGCTTCTTCTAGCTCTTCCTTCAAGGTGGTTACTTCGGTAATATCTCGAGAAGCAATGACGATGCGTTCCAACTGCTTCTTACGATTAAATATGGGATTACCCACTGCGAGAATTTTCCGGCCAAAGCGATTCTGCTGCACGACCGAAATCTTCTTCTGCTCCATTATTACTCGCCGGGTGACGGAGGGTTTAAACCAACCCTTCTCTTCAAGATCTAGAATATTCTCCCCCACAACCGTAGTCGGATTCACACCCCATAGGTTCATACTGCTTCGATTAGAAACCCTTAAGATCGTCCCCTTCGCATCCACAACTAATACTTCATCATAAATCGAATCCACAATCGCTTCTAAATCTGTTGTTAAATCCCGTACTTCTTCGGAGAATGTCTGTTTAATATAGAGGATCTCAGCCGATTCACTATCTAACCAACCAACAATCTCTCCTTTTTCATTTTGCACCAATAAATAAAGAAATTGAAGATCCGCATTGGAGAGGATTTTATTTTGACTCACGATCTTAAAATCTGTACTGTAGCTTAATGGTTGAGAAGGAGAATTACTATGCATAAGAAGAATATAACTATCACAAATTCCAACGATGAATTTCTCCATAGTGACTACCACTAATTTTGCTTTCGTCTCTTGAACTAAGCTGATGGTTTCCTGAACAGTGAGAGTTGACTCTACTATAATAAAATCTTTATTGATGTCTTTAATGTTGCTCAATCTTCTCTACCTCCGATCAAACCATCCAAAGTTACAAGGCAAGGTGATAATAAACACAGAAAATATCCCATCTCTATTGAACTTGA
>DATFAS010000162.1:0-8703 GCA_035254305.1 Bacillota bacterium | reverse complement strand
AATAGCGATTTACACGTTTTTTATAACATGATATCATGTATATAAATTTCATGGCAATATTTTTAGTTGCATGAAATTTTTAGTATAATTGAAAAATAAAGGGGGTGGGGAAGTGGTTCGAAAGAAATGTCCAGAAGAGCACACCGTCACTCTTTATATCAACCGCTATGAATTAGTATCTATCCAATTAAGTAGAGTAGATTGGGAAGATTGGGCTATTGGGTACCTGTTTTCTGAGGGAATAATAGACCAAATGGGAGATCTTAAGAGATTAATCATTGATGATTATCGCGGGAAAATATGGGCAGATCTGATGTCAGGGCGCGAAGTGGAGTCTTTTTTACAACAACGCAGGCATGTTACAGCTGGTTGTGGAAGAGGAGTTACTTTTCGCTCTATTTCAGATGTTGGACAACTGAGTAAAGTAGATTACTCGCGAACAACGACACTATCATATCTACAGCAGAAGATGCGAGAATTCTCTAAGCTTACCCCACTCTATTTGGAGACCGGTGGGATGCACGCTGCCTGCTTGATTAACTCGAGTGGTGAATTTATTGTGCGAGAAGACATCGGTCGACATAATGCCGTTGACAAAGTGTTCGGCTACGCAGTGAGGGAACGTTTGAACCCTAAAGATCTCATCCTTCTGACAACAGGAAGGATTTCCTATGAGATGTTATCGAAAGCTGCTAGGTTTGGTGTTGGGATCATTGGTTCTAGAACTGCAGCAACCAAACAAGCAGTAGAATTAGCAGACCATTTAGAGATAGAGGTCATAGGGTACATACGAGGTCAAATGGCGTCAGTCTATACGTCAGGAGATCGAATCACTGATCGATTGCCACAGGTTGCAGCAATGGCAGATTTATAGGGGGAGACATCGATAGAAAAATGGGGGGAGAAGGATGATTACACGCCGTGACTTTCTAAAGCGGACAGGTGCTACAGTAGCTGGGGTTACAATAGCGTCTGTCGCTGGGGTTAACGTGTTGCCTGTACATGCACAGGCATCCAAAGTTAAGTTACAGATGAAAAAGGGAAAGCAAATCCCGAGTATATGCCCTTATTGTGCGGTAGGATGTGGCTTGTTAGTTACTGAATCTGGGGGCAAAATTATCAACATAGAGGGGAATCCAGACAGCCCTGTAAATCAAGGGTCTTTATGCCCTAAAGGGGCAGCATCCTACCAATTAGTGGACAACAAAGAACGCCAAACCAAGGTGCTCTACCGGGCGCCACATAGTACAAAGTGGGAAGAAAAGCCACTAGATTGGGCGATGGAGCAAGTAGCTAAAAAGATTAAAGATACAAGAGAAAAAACCTTCATTGAGAAACTAGATGGTAAAACCGTTAATATGACTCCTGCCATTGCCACGTTGGGTGGATCAACAATGGAGAATGAATGGAACTATATCCATCAGAAGCTTTTCCGTGCATTAGGTATTGTGAGCATGGAAAATCAGGCCCGTATATGACACAGCTCTACAGTGCCCGGTCTGGGTACTAGCTTCGGTCGTGGTGGTGCTACGACAACGCCAAGGGATTTGGCGGAGAGTGATTGTATTGTTATTATGGGTTCTAACTTCGCGGAAAATCATCCTGTTGGATTTAAATGGGTGCTTAAAGCGAAAGAAAAAGGAGCTAAGGTTCTAAGCATCGATCCACGATTTACGAGAACTTCCGCTTTAGCCACATCCTATACACCTATGAGATCAGGATCAGATATTGCCTTCCTGGGTGGTTTAATCAATTATGTTCTTCAAAATGAGAAATATTTTAAAGAATATGTACTTAATTATACGAATGCTTCATTTATCGTGAAGGATACTTTTCAGGATACGGAAGATCTTGAGGGGCTATTCTCAGGCTTTGATGCGGATAAGCGATCCTATAACCAAAGTTTGTGGGATTTCGAACGGGATGAGCCTGTCAAGCCAACCGGTGAATTAAAGACATTAACTGAACGAATTGCTGCTAAGAAGTTAAAGGGACATCCAAAACGCGATGAGACTCTACAACATCCAAGATCTGTATTCCAAATTCTTAAGAAGCACTTTGCCCGTTATACACCTGAAATGGTTGAACAGATTTGTGGTACACCAAAACAAGACTTCATTAAGATAGCTGAGACGATCACTGAGAATTCAGGTAAGGATCGTACGACGGCATTCTGTTATGCAATGGGTTGGACGCAGCATACTACTGGAACACAGCTAATCCGTGCGGCAGGTATTCTGCAATCCCTTCTTGGAAACATGGGTCGCCCTGGTGGGGGAATTATGGCTCTACGTGGTCACTCAAACGTTCAAGGAGCAACGGATCTGTCGACACTATATAATCTCTTAAATGGCTACCTAAACACTCCAACAGTCAAGAAGAACCATGACACATTGGAAAACTATCTATTTGAAGAGACGAAGCCAACAGGTTGGTGGGTGAACTATCCAAAATATATGGTCAGTTTACTAAAGGCCATGTTTGGTGATGCTGCAACACCTGAGAACCAATTTGGATATGATTATCTACCTAAATTGATTGGAAATCATTCTCATTACAATATGTTTGAAGATATGCACAAGGGGATTGTGAAGGGCTTCTTTGCCCTAGGTCAAAACCCAGCGATCGGTGGACAGAATGCTAAATTCCAACGGGAGGCCTTAGGGAAGCTCGATTGGATGGTTGTTCGTGATCCATTTTTAACAGAGACTGCTACATTCTGGTATAAGGCTCCAGAAGTAGTGAATGGTGAAATTAACACAGAAGATATTAAGACGGAAATTTTCTTCTTCCCTACCGCTGTCTTTGCCGAAACGGATGGTAGCTTTACCAACACAAGCCGGATGGCACAATGGAAAGAGAAGGCTGCAGATCCACCAGGAGATTGTCGATCTGATATCTCATTTACTTATGAGTTAGGGAAGCGAATGAAGGAGCTTTATAAGAATAGCACCAATGATCGCGACTGGCCTATTCATAATTTTACTTGGGATTATGAGCCGAAGGAAGAAGATGGCTTTAAGATTAAAGAACCTGATACAGTAGCCATGTTGAAGGAAATTAATGGGTACTATGTGAATTCGGGTAAACAAGTTGAGAAATTTGCTGATCTTAAGGATGATGGCTCAACTGCTTGTGGTTGCTGGATTTATACAGGCGTGTTTCCAAACTCCGAGACGAATTTGGCAGCCTCAAGGAAAGGCGACGATTATGTTAGCTTAAAATGGGGATTTAGTTGGCCATCGAATCGTCACGTTATTTATAACCGTGCTTCTGCAGATCCTGCGGGGCGACCATGGTCAGATCGTAAGAAATATGTATGGTGGGATGGAACGAAGTGGACAGGGCTTGATGTACCTGACTTCGTTGTAACGAAGGCACCTGATTCGAAGGCAAAACCAGATGGAATAGGGATGGATTATCTAAGTGGTACTGATCCATTTATTATGAATCCAGATGGAGTCATCCAACTGTATGGACCATTAGCAGATGGTCCGTTACCAACTCACTATGAGCCAGTGGATGCGCCTGTGGGCAATAAGCTCTACCCTAAATATCCACATAATCCAGCGGCAATTTACTATAAGAATATTCCTCACAACGAGGTCCATGGTGTTGGTAATCCAAAATATCCACATATCATGACAACCTATCGTGTAACAGAGCATCATTTAAGTGGTGCGATGAGCCGTTGGTTACCATGGCTTGCTGAGATCATGCCTGAGGTATTCCTTGAAATCAGTCCAGAATTAGCTCGTTCGTTAGGTATTCAGAATGGAGATTGGGTAACGATTGAGACAGCACGAAGTAAGGCCGAAGCAAAAGCTCTAGTGACCAAAAGAATGCGTCCATTCCATATTGATGGAAAGGTTGTCCATCAAGTTGGTATGCCGATCCATTGGGGTTATGCGGGAATTGCAACCGGAAGTGCAAGTAACGAATTAACTGCCATTGTTGGAGACCCGAATGCGAATATCCATGAGAGTAAAGCTTTTACATGTAATGTACGTAAAGGCCGCATTAAGGAGGGGGTATAAGAAATGGCAGAGAGTAAAGGGATGTTTGTTGATACCTCATATTGTACGGGGTGTAAAGGCTGTCAGGTAGCGTGTAAGGAATGGAATAACCTTCCTATGGCTGACCATATAGGGTTTACTGGCAATAGCTATGACAACACAGAAAAACTAAGTGCGCAGAACTGGCGCCATGTTAAATTCATCGAACAATTCTCGGATGATCGTTCCATGCAAAGATGGCTATTTATGTCCGATTCGTGTAAACATTGTCAGCATGCTGGATGTATGCAGGTTTGCCCTACCAATGCGATTATCCGTACAGAGTTTGATACAGTATATGTTGATCAGGATGTCTGTATCGGTTGTCGCTATTGTGTAGCAGGCTGTCCATTCGGTGTTATTTCTATGGACGAAGTGAGTGGGACTGCTAAGAAATGTACCCTTTGCTATGATCGCTTGCAGGAAGGGATGCAGCCAGCTTGTGCACAAACTTGCCCAACTGGTGCTATTCAGTTTGGTAATGTTGAAGAGCTTCGCGCGAAAGCGGAGGCACGTGCTCAGGTCCTACGTAAATCAGGGGAGCAAGAAGTGCATATTTATGGTACGGAAGAAACCTTTGGTGGACTGAATGTCTTCTATCTTTTATTAGATAAACCTGAGGTGTACGGACTTCCAACCAATGGGAAACTACCTTCTCAGAAGCTAGGCCGTGGTTATGTATCAAGCTTAATTGGTCTAGTTGGTGTAGGACTAGCAGGCTTGCTAACGTTTAGAGCCAATCGGATGAAAATGCTAGAAGAACAAAAAGACGAACATTTTTCGAGCTAAGGAGGGAAAAGTAATGTATCTTTATGAACATGGTTTACAGAATCCTCACTGGCATTGGGAAATTACATTATATTTGTTCTTCGCTGGGGTTGCCGTGGGATCTTATATTTTTGCAGCATTTGGTCAATTATGGGGAAGTAAAAGTGATCAACGCCATTCGATTACTGGTTATTTCTTCACTATGCCACTTATTGCTCTATGTGGTATATTAGTTATCCTTGATTTTACTGTTTCTGATAAGGTTCGTGCTTTCACAAGAGTACTATGGAATCCACGTGACCTTGCATTTAATTTCAAACCTACTTCTATGATGTCTATGGGAGCTTGGGCTATTTCAGTATTTGGAATCTTTGCTACGATTTCTTTTCTCTATGCGGTGATTAAGAAATATCAAATTGAGAGCCGTGTACCTTTTTCCAAATTAATTGTGGGATTCCATGAAGGTTCTGTAAAGAAAATATATCTAACTATTGGGATCTTACTAGCTGGATATATTGGTTCTTACACTGGAATTTTACTTACAGCAACACAATGGCCGATTTGGACCCATACAAGTGTTATTCCTTTGTTGTTCGTTATCTCTGGAGTTTCAACTGGTCTTGCAGTTATTGTTCTTGCTATGACTAGACAAAAGCGTGAGGCTGAAGGGTATATCCATCGGCTTGAGAAGACGGATACGTACCTTATGGTTGCTGAGATTATAGTGATCGGTTTATTTATCTTTAACCTAGGCCCTTTAGCAAAAGTTATGATTACCGGAAGTAATGGCCTGTTATTATTTGGTGGTGTGCTATTTGCGGGGCTTATTGTACCTCTATTATTGAGATATAGACCAAATCTACTAGGTGAAAAAGAAAGCTTCATTCTTTCCAATGCACTTATTCTCATTGGGGGATTGATTCTACGTTATGTAATGGTTGTTGGTGCTCAAAATTTTTAGTGGTGAGTTTTTCTCACCACTTCCTACTTAGAGGATAGAGAAGGCTGTCTCAGGCGTTAAAGGCTTGTGCCAGCCAAGTTTTCTTTAGTACTAGAACTATGTGTGTATATAACTGAATGATTCTTAGGGAGGTAGCTAGCTATGGATATGTTGGCAACCGTTGAGAACCGGTGGAAGAACATTAAAGCCAGGGATAAATCAGTCAAGGATTTGGCTGCTGTCCATAAGGATCTGGTTAAAAGATTATTAATGCACTCTCCGTCTTTTACCCCAATCGCAATCGTTGAAGAGGAGAAAGAGCAAAAGCTAGCCAAAGGGGAGTATTTGTTGTACGGTTTGGAAGAGCAGGTCAATCTTGATTATGCCATTCCTTTGTTGCGGAATTTAATCAAATGGGATGGGGTTGGCAAGGCTCACAAGGCACTGAAGAAATGGGAGAAAGCAACGAGTGATGAGGACATCCGAAAATTATTGTTAGGGATCCTTCGTAATGATGATCAGATGTTGTGGAATATGGCCGAGCAGTATGGGATAGAAACTGGATTGTTGTCTATTCTTGTGCAATATAGTCTTCTTCCTACATTAGATCGGTATGCCAAAGGATGGACAGATGGATTCTCCCTAGATGTGTGGAAGCAGGGCTTTTGTCCTGTGTGTGGTTCTGCTCCAATTATTTCGGAGTACCGTGATTCGGAGCAATTTCGTTACCTACGTTGTGGTGCCTGTGGATGTGACTGGTTATATAAGCGCCTAGGATGTGTAAACTGTGAAAATACCAAACATGATTCCTTAGACTACTTCTATATAGAAGAAGAGAAGAATCGATGTCGCTTGGATGTATGTAATGAATGTAAAACCTATGTGAAGGGTTTTCATACGCTTTCGCCTCAACCCTATCCTTTGCTTTTGTTAGAGGATATGGCAACACTACATTTAGATTTGATAGCAGAGGAAAAGGGATATTTCCGTTAGTACTCATGGAGGTAATATGACGATTGGATTAATCATCCTAGCCGGTGGTAAATCGAGTAGAATGGGTACGAATAAAGCTTTATTACCTGTAGAAGGAAAAGCTAATATTGAAAAAATTTTGGATACCCTTGCACCTTCTTTTTCTCATATTGTGTTGGTGACGAATGATCAGGATACATACAGCTGGTTGAATGTTCCTATGACGTCTGATGTATATCCAGGACAAGGCCCACTTGCGGGGATCCATGCTGGGCTGCTAGCTTCTTTAGCTGAAGTGAATTTAGTTGTTGCTTGTGATATGCCTTTTGTATCTACAACATTGGGTAATTACTTGGTAGGAATAAGCCGAGAGGTAGATGCAGTTGTTCCACGTTGGGATGGTCAGCTTCACCCATTATTTGCGGTCTATCGTAAAGCCTGCGCGAAGTCAATCGAAGAATGTATTATAACTGGTAATCTTCGTTTGGTTCATTTCTTAGATCGATTGAATGTTAGATATGTGGAGCAAGATGAGTTGCAAAAGGTAATCTCGTCTGATGTTGTTTTTACTAACATGAATAATCCAGAGGAGTATCAAATGGTTCTCGATCAGATTGTGAAGGAGAACAAAAGCGAAAAAAAATAGTAGGAATAAGGAGGGGTTCTATATGTTCCAAAATATAGGTGTACCAGGATTGATCATGATTCTTGTGCTGGCTTTGATTATTTTTGGGCCAAATAAATTGCCAGAGTTGGGGCGGGCAATGGGAAAAACTTTAAAAGAGTTTAAAGACTCTACGAAAGAGCTACGTAGCAGCGTAGAAAATAGCAGCGAGAAAAGCAATTAATTAAATATAAATAAAAGGGGCTGTTGCAAAACTACTTTTTGAAGTAGTTGGCGATGCCCCTTTTTTTATGATGCGAGAATAGTTTGGATCATCTCTACTAATTGTGAGGCTCGAATTTGTGTTGTATGGTTTTGATGGACCATGTTGTAGCCTTGCTCCGCTATTTTTTTTCTTTCTTCTTCATGAGTAAGATAGTATTCAGCCTTCTCCAGGAAATTATGTTCATTGATTTCAACAAAATGTTTGCCTGGGATAAATCCTAAATCAAGTAGTTCCTTGGGACATGGTGCTAACAACAGCGTGTTGCAGGCTAATACTTCATAATACTTGATGATAGGATAATGAAGGATCGAATCACAGGTGAGAAAAATTTTACTTCGATTAATTTCCTTCGCATAATCTACACCGACAAAAACCTTTTCCCCATCGTTAATGTTACGGTAGCCTGGGTGCTGATGCCAGACAAATTCCGGTCTTGTTGACAATTGCTCCACTATTTTTTCTCTCAATGGATAATAATAGGCTACTTCCCCCATTAACAACCAGTCGATGGCTTTCGGTAGACCATAATCTGTAAAAATTTCAGGGTTGAAAAAATGTGGCAGCCAATGCAACCGATCTTGATATTTCGGATATTTTCGTAGAAAAGGGTCTCGATAGATTGAAAAAATATGTTGGACATCGTTGTCCTCGATAAATTTTTTTCGCTTTTCTACCTTGTAATGAAGGTCATGCATAATGATGCCAAATGGACAATTTAAAGTAGATAGACCGCTGATTTCGGGGCAACGGCTTTCCTTTAAATCATTTAAAAGAATAAAATCCGGCTCAGTAGGCATTTGTTTTAGAATGTTATGGATATTTCCTGCTTCATGCCAGACTGAAAGATTTGTTATCTTTGCGAGCTCGTTTATAAGATAGTGAGTGTTTCTCTCTACATATTTAGTGAAATCACGGGTGATAAATAATAGGCTAAGCTTTCGCAACGGAAATGTCTCCTCTCTATTCAAGATTAGATCTATTTATTTATTATATGAATTGAACATTGGTTATCGATATGGGTTGGTTGCGTTATGGGCTTCTCAAACAACCTTACAAGGTAAAATGTACAATCAATTCT
>DATFAS010000161.1:0-3480 GCA_035254305.1 Bacillota bacterium | reverse complement strand
AAGAATCGGTCGGATGAGCTGCTGCTTGCATGGCATGCGCTCTCCTAAATGAGCAAAGATGACGCTTGGACGGACTCGGACCTCCATCCTACCCTCTAACAGTAGGTCTCATCAATATAGAGCTACTATGAATGTCTTGTGAACAAAAACGATTATGTCATGAGTTTAGAATAAAATCAAAGGTTAGTGAAAAGGAAACCAAATAGGGTTTGGGAACAATCTAGGGAACAAACGTATTACTACTAGTCAAATTTCACCTAATTAAACCCAATGGAAACCTGAGTATAAACAAACAAAACCAATCAAAACACTACATAACCGAATAGTACAGTAAGTAAAATTTAAGTTTCCTAAACTGTGAGTCGGATGTTCGAGTCATCTCGGGGCCGCCATACAAACCTAGTAAAATCAAGGGTTTTACTGTTATATCTGTTATACCTAATTTTGATGAAACACCATTGTTGGGGACAAATTGGGGACAAACATGGCAATACAACAACCTATTTAACGAAACAAAACCCAAAGACAGTGATGTCTTTTTTATTTTTCTTCAATTTCATTGTGTGTTGTTTCCATCCCAACCATTGATCACCTAATGACTTTGGTTACCCAAACATGATAAATTAGTATCTGTCGCTGAGACATACATGAAACGGTGAATAGTCGCGGTTCATTTATTAATGAGCTGAGGAAAGTCCGGACTCGCCCGGAGCTGAGATGCCCGGAGTGATTGTGCCTGCTGAAAGGCAGGGCAGTTGGTTTTTGCCAGCTGACGGCGGTGAAATAAGCTACGTCCCAATGGGATATGCTAAGAGTAACCCTAAGGTGCCACAGAGACGAGCTTGTCTTGAAAAGGACAAGATGCAACGAGGTAAACCCCACGAGCGAGCAACCCAAACTTATGGTAGGGGCATTATCCCGAGGGAATTGAACTGAAAGGATAGATCGACAGTGAAAATGTCGATAGTCAAATGACTATTACCTGATGTGCGAGAAAAGGCAATCGTAATAGCACACAGGAACAAAATCTGGCTTACAGCCGTTTCAATTGCCAATGTTATCAGCTTTTATAATTTGGAGGAATACCGAAGTGGTCATAACGGGGCGGTCTTGAAAACCGTTTGGGTGCAAGCCCACGTGGGTTCGAATCCTACTTCCTCCGCCATACATGCGGGTGTAGTTCAATGGTAGAACTCCAGCCTTCCAAGCTGGTCGCGAGGGTTCGATTCCCTTCACCCGCTCCATCTAGATCATTCCTTCTACGTCGAGTAAACGTCTGGCTGGAATGAAATTCATGCACTTGAAGAGTGCTCCATAAATAACATGGTGTTATACACCACCGTATGGTGACGGAAGCCTACGAAACTGGTCAGGACGGGAACGTAGCAGCCATAAGTAATTACTTCCGTGTACCTCATGGGGCATTAGCTCAGCTGGGAGAGCGCTACACTGGCAGTGTAGAGGTCAGCGGTTCGATCCCGCTATGCTCCACCATACATAAAGAAATATGAACGATACACCAGAATGAGTGTATCGTTTTTTTTATGTTTTTAAAGGCATATTCAGCACGGTGTTTACTTAATGGGCAGGTTAGCACAATAGATATAGGATTTTTCCGATAAGGCTAAAGTTGAATTGAACGTAATTTTGTATTGCTTATTTTTTATTTTTAAAAATTCACAGAAACGTTACTACAATCTTTCATTGATTTAAAGTTGCGTATTGTGATTTGGGGCAAGGCTCAAGTTGATTTTTATTAATCCATGTCGCATGTATAATAATCTCTCATAAAATATAACGAAATAAGAATATTAGTAGAAAGGGGTATGTACTCTTGAATCATCGTCAGCAAGGCTATGGATTTCCAGGAGGTCCTCCAGGTGGTGGATTTCCAGGGGGATACCCTGGGGGTCAAATGACTCCAATGTCTCGACCTCCTGATTTTACACCACCATTCCCAACTTGGCAGGTTGGTCCTGAAGGAATGAGAAGATGTTTGTATCGTAATACATTCGTATGGATGAGAAGTGGAAGTGAGTTTTGGTTCTTTCCCACCTTTGTATCAAGAAGTGTCATCGTAGGATTTCGGTGGAGAGGGTTTGGCTGGATTTATCATGTGATAAATCCAAGAGATGTACTAACTTTCCAATGTTTCTAATGGGATTAGAAGTTTTAGGGGACGGTATATAATTTGAAAACCGTCCCTTTAATTTTCTAATATCTAACACATCACAATAACTTGATATGGAGTAGTTTGAGCTGGTATGCTCATCGTGGTAGGACCATACAAAACAATTAGATATCTGTTTGCAGGATTTTTGGTAAAGAATTGATTGTTGGTTAGTAAGATTGGAGTATACTGACTAATATTTAATTTTAAATTTCCATCTCTGCTCAACAAATGACTGTCGAAATAGTCCACCTTCACGTTCTGATGGTGTGTATCTTTTGCTATTACAATAGCTCGAAATTGTGGTGGGTAAATCATTGGAGTAGGCGCATCTGCATCATAATATCCAGTTACACTATCACCTATAGTTACCGTAACATGATTTACGAAGTAAGTAGTTGGTGACACAACGAAATTTACTACATTTCCAACCCCATCTTGAACCGACATTAATTTATAACATCCTGTTTCGTCATTTACACTAATTTTAAAATCACTAATTAGGGTTATAGTGCCACGAAAGGACTTAAAGTTAGGCATATTTATCCCTCCTTTCAGATGTAATGTGTTACAGATATTTTGTTTTAACTATTTCTCCAAACATGACGCAATTTACTATGTGCAATACGTGTTTTACTGGGTAAAGACCTATTCTAATTAGTTTTATGATTAAGGTCTAAGGAGTGTTACAAGATAGCCATGCCCTCAATTTTTAACTGTAAAATGATTTTAAAGTTAAATTGATTTATTCTAAAAGTATGGCTACCATCAATTTAGATGATGGGGAAGGTCAGGAGGTTTGGTAGATTTGGTTCAAATATTGGCGTGGTGTACCATAATAAGCAACCTGCCTATATTGTGGATAAATGGATAAGTAATGGATAAAGATGGGTGCATTAAGGAGGAAAGGATAATGTACGTAAAATGGACGGTCTCCATAGACAATTCCTTTAAGTGCAGTTGCCATCTCCTTTTTGAATATTCTAAAACGGATGCCTGCAACTTTTTGACTGAACTCCCCACCATCTATATACGCTTTTCCTACTAAATTTAAACGACCATGTGAATCTTTTTTCCAATTTGCTAATACTTCGTCACGCATTTTAGGGTTAATGGACTTCTCGTTGTACACATATCCAATATCCAAAAATAACTCTGCTGTAATGTCTGAATGCGTCAGAGTATATTTCCTTCCTTCAACTGGCTGAGTGAAAGTAGCGGGTGGAATAAGTTTTACGGATAATTTCTGTGGGTTAAAAACGGACATATAATCCTCCCTATATTTGAGGTCAATTCGCGGGATTCCCCTT
>DATFAS010000160.1:0-6668 GCA_035254305.1 Bacillota bacterium | reverse complement strand
AAGGCATGCTCAGTTTTAGGGTTTTTCATTCCCCACAGTTCACTTGTTGGTTTACGGACAGAGATCCTTATCGAATCATTGGGACAGCTCTTCACACAGTTCCCACATAAATTACAGTCTGCGCTTGAATCCATTGTTCGTACAAATTGAAACATTGGGCAACCTTCTGCCTTCTCACTACCTTTAAAACAAGATTGCGTTTTGCAAGTCTTACATATGTCAGGTGTCCCCCGCAATTCTAGCATTCCGGATCGAGAGTAATTCCCCGCGAGCCCCCCAAGAAAACACAGTGTTTTACAAAAGGTTCTCCGTTCATAGAAGATGGATGTTCCTATTACGGCAGTAAGTAGTAATAATAAAAGATACCCCGACCCTCTTGGAGATTCAACGATTCCCCAGATATGATCAGACCATGTAATCATAATAAAGAATATATCGATTAACCATATCCCATATTTTTTTAAAAATTTAGGGGTTGGTCTTTCACTACCAAGTACTTTTCGTATGATATCACTCGTTTTCCCGAATGGGCAAACAGCACACCAAAACCTTCCTAGAAACAAAAAGAGCACAGGAACTATCGGCCACCACAATACCCAAGTAGTTGAAGACCCAAAATTTTTACTAGGAGATACTGTTCCTGCTACCAATTCTAGAACCATAAGTCCAAAAACAACCATTCCAGCCCATTGAAAGATTCCCGGATACCAGCGACTATGTATAAACGTTTTGATAACGGGAATATCAAGTAAATTGTTCTTCTTTTTAATGGCTGTCTTGTCTTCTGATAGTGCCCGTGCTACTTGATTGTGCATTTAAGCCACCTTCCTTCGGGTCAATTTATTCCAAATACCGATTAAGATAAAACCTAAATTAACTACACCAAATGCACTGAGAACCGTCCAATTAACCTCAGATTCTACATCATCGGATAGATGATCCATTCCTGGCATGTTACCGTGATCCATTTGCATATTCTGATGATCCATCCCTGGCATATTACTGTGATCCATTTGCATATTCTGATCCATTCCTGGCATATTTCCATGATCCATTGGTACATTCTGATGATCCGACCCCGGCATGTTTTCAAGATTCTGTTGCCAATTGGATTGGCCATGATTATCCTCGTGACTCAGTTGGTTCATGGAATCGGAATGGGTTAATCCCACAGCACTGGCAAGATCTATTTCTGAAAAGATAGCTATGAAGGATAAGATAAACAAAAATGCCTTCACTTTCATTTCTTTCACCTCTTTTAAGATTATAGGTATATCTTAAAAAAAGTTTTTGAAGAAAGTGTGTGGAAATCAAACGTTAACAAAAAGTTCACATATTATATATACAGATTCAATAAGTTACGTTTTGTCAACAACCATTAAAGAAGTGTGGAAACAGAAAAACTCTTACGTTGAAAGGAATATTATCATACGTAAGAGTTTCTAACGATTATTCATTATAATGTATCAAATATGGCAACTGGATGATAAAGATTGTCCCTTCCCCTTCATAACTTTCCACAGAGATGTGACCCTCATGTAATTCAATAATCTTTTTTACAATGGATAATCCTAAGCCTGAACCACCTGTTTCTCTAGACCTTGACTTTTCCACTCGATAGAGGCGATTCCAAATAAAGGACAGCTCTTCCTCAGGAATTCCGATTCCGTTATCACTTACGGTCAGTATAGCCTGATATTTATCCATCCCTATAGTGACTACTACCTTCCCACCTGAAGGAGTATATCGGCGTGCATTATCTAAGAGATTAAAGAACACCTGCTCCATTCGTTGTGGATCGGCTTTCATCAATAATTTAGGAATAGTACTTAATTCTAACTCAATATTGGAAATGTCGAAGGCGGGCTCTAGTCTTGTTAACACTCCCTCAACAAGTTCCACCATATCCATATCGATCTTCTTTAACGTTACGTTTGATCCTTCTAATTTCGTTAATTCAAAAAGATCTTGAACCAAATTAAATACCCGAATCGCTTCATCATGAATGATTTTCAAATACTGCTTTTTCTCTTCCTCATCATGAATGGTATCTTTAGATAAAATTTCAGAATATCCCTTCAGATAGGTTAACGGCGTTCGCAACTCATGAGAAATATCTGCCAGGAAATCATTCCTTGTTTGCTCAAAATGCTGTAGTCCTTTTGCCAATTGGTTAATAGATTGTGCTAAATCAGCCATCTCATCCTTTCCCTTAATAGATAACTCCGTTGCATAACGGCCTTTGGCTATCTTTTGTGTTGCTTCTTTCATTCGAACAAGTGGTTTTGTAATCATATTTGAGAACAAGAAAAGAAGAAGGATCCCAATTAGAACGGAAGCTAGAATAATCCCCGTTATCGCTTCCTTAAGAAAGTGAATCGCTTCTCTTATAGAATCCGTTGGCAAAAACATAATCACTGTACCAAGCAGTTGATTGTCCTTAATAATGGGCGAACGTGCAACAATATCCGGTTTGGTCCGCCAGTTGGTCTCAATCAATTCCTCGTCCCAACTATTCGGTTCATCATTCTTAAATGGCTTTAGATAATTTTCATGGAAGCTTGTCAATTGATCAGAGTGCTTCAATAAATGACCTTCATTATCTAAGATTGCAACCATGGTAACAGCAGCTTCTTCCATTAAGGCCACATGATGAACGGTCTGCTCATCAAAGCTATTGGATAACACAATAGCATGACTATGGCCACGATGAAGCAATTCGTTAGTTACCTGTTTCAAATAAAAGTTTTCCATGAAATTGTAAACCACTAAGCCCATGATCGATACAAATGAAAAAAATAAGGCAGATAGAAGGACTCCAAGTTTGACCGAAATATTTCTCATATCGCCTTGTATCCTACTCCCCAAACTGTTTTCAAAATGGAATAGGCATCCACACCATGTTTCTTTAGTTTCTCACGTAAATTTTTCACATGGGTATCTACTGTTCGAGTATCCCCAGAATAATCTGTGCTCCAAATAAGCTCTAACAACTGCTCCCTATCAAAAACACGGCCAATATGATTTAAAAAAGTAAAGAGTAAGTCAAACTCACGTGGAGTCAATTCGATTAATTGACCATAATAAGAGACCGATCGTGAAGTAATATCCATCATGATCCCCTTATGTTCAATCATATTTTCATTCTTCTTCGCTTTATTCATTCTTCTAAGTATCGCCTCTATACGTGCCAGTAGCTCTATTTCCTCAAACGGCTTCGTTAAGTAATCATCGGCTCCAAGTCTCAACCCCTTTACCTTTTCCTCTGTTTCATCCCTTGCGGTCAACATGAGGATAGGAACCTCGCTGAATTTACGGATGGCAACACATACTTCCCACCCAGACATTCCTGGCATCATCACATCGAGTAAAACGAGATGATATTCAGTTGTTTTGACTTTATCAATAGCCTCATGACCGTTCATTGCCGTATCGATATGATAGTTTTGTTCCTTAAGATATAACTCTAGAAGCTTGCGCATGGGTGCTTCATCATCCACAATTAGAACATTGAATTTTTCAACCACTCTCGCATTTACTCTCCTTCTATTGTTTCTTCACACTACCTTTTTCTATTATCATTTTCCAATTCTTCCCGCTGTCCTTCGTTATATAAACATTCCCATCAAAAGAAGCTGCAGATATTTCATTCGTATTTTTAGGATTTACAGCAAAATACCCAATGGCATCCTGACCTAGATCAAGACCCAAGAAATTCCACGATTTCCCTTCATCTTGGCTAAGCATAACTCCTTTTTTCTGCTTGGTAAGCGAATAGCTTATCAGCTCATTGTTAGTATTAGGCATGACTTGTAAAGCGGTGATAATACGCAAATCACCATAATCCGCCCAAGTTTTCCCACCATCCTGGGACTGTTTTACACCTTGTTCCGTCCCTGCCAACAGAAGATTCGGATCTGATGAATAAGATAGCATAGTAACTACCTTCGTCAAATCAGTAGGTAGACCTTGGGAAGCCACTTTCTCCCATGTTTTCCCTGCATCTGTGCTCTTATAAATCCCTGCACCATATTCTCCCTCACCCATCTGATTCAGTGCATAGATAATAGTGGGATTTTGGGTGTTCGGCGCTAGAATATGAAAATCAACTTTCCCCTGCAGGGATAGAGCTTCCCAGGTTTCCCCCTGGTCCTTACTCACCATCACACCTAGTGGATTTGGCAACTTAGATTTTTGCCCTGGATGGCCGCTTGTTAGCATTGTCCCGTCAGGCAAGACATTAAATCCCATCAGATCATTAGCTTCTTTCCCAACTAGAAGCCAAGAAGAACCCTCATCTTTGCTGCTAATTAATCCCTCATGTGTCGCAGCATACAAGGTACTTCCATCCTTGGAGTAGGTTAACCCATGTAAATGGTCGATTTTTGTTACAGCACTCCCTGTATTTCCATTCTGTCCATTTTTCTTTTCAGGTTGTGGACTACCACATGCAGTAAGTAATAGGGAAACAGATACAACGGCTAATGTAAATTTCTGTTTAATAGTCATGATCGTATGTATTCTCCTTGTCTAAATTTTTTTCTCTCCTATACTGAATTATAGGGCAATAATATCGAACAAATATGTAGAAAATATGAAGAACACAAATTGGATTTATTTAACCTCATTTGTTAGGGCTTAAAGTTAAGCGTCGCATGATGGAACCCATTAATTTTTCTTCCTCCACAATAATAAATCCGGCTTTCTTTATATTCTCTATTGTCCGGCGATTAATATTGGCACCATACATAGATACAGTGATAGGATTCAACCTATCCATTACCCAACCTAGCACTGGGTGATCGCTTCTCATATGCTCCAGCAAAAGTACCTTCCCACCAGGCTTGCAGACTCTGCGCATTTCTTTTAATCCTGCAATAGGATCAGGAACCGAGCAATACACACATGTTGCTACCACATAATCAAAGGAATTATCTGCAAACTCCATTTGCTGAGCATCCATTTCTAATAGTTTTACCGGAAGATTTAACTCATAAGCCTTCTTATGAGCAAAACGGAGCATACCGGGGCTAAAGTCAATTCCGGTCATCGTAATCCCTTTTGGATAAAAGGAAAGATTAGCTCCCGTACCGACTCCCACTTCTAACACATTCCCACTAACTTGCGATAACGTCTTCATCCTCCACTCATTCTTGATCATTCGATCCATCCAATCAAAAATCGTAGAAATGCGGTTATATCGCCTTTTAATCGTTTCTGTCAGGATCTTATCCATGTACGTGCCCCCTGAGTAATTCATGCATGATCGGTTTTTGTTCTACTCCTTCACCTTACAACATAAACAAAAAATAATAAGATCTACCAATCTTCACAATTTCTTTGCAAATTTATTATATAGTTTATCTATTATACTGTTCTAAATGGAGGAGATTACTATGAAAAAATGGGCACTAATTTTTCTTTCATCACTTATGCTAGTAGGCCTTACTGGTTGTGGGAACACAGATAAAACCAAAGAAATGAATAATATGGATCATAACAATATGAGTAATATGGATCATAGCAAAATGAATATGGATCATACGTCAGATAAAAAACAACCATGAAAATCTACTAGAACATTCATGGTTAGTGGGCTACATACTTTACGATAGTAAACAATCGGTATCTATTTGTTTATGTAGATACCGATTGTGAAAGGAACAAACCACTATAGCTTCACCTTTTGCAACCGCAAGGCGTTTAACACAACGGATACGGAACTAAATGCCATAGCCGCCCCCGCAATCCATGGAGCTAATAGTCCAATCGCTGCTACCGGAATTCCAAGGGAATTATAAGCCAATGCCCAAAATAGGTTTTGTTTAATATTACGCATCGTTTTCTTGCTCATTAAGATGGCATCTGGAATACTACTTAAATCCCCTCTCATTAAAGTCACATCAGCTGTTTCCATCGCAATATCCGTACCGGTTCCCATCGCCATGCCTATATCAGCAGTGGCTAATGCTGGCGCATCATTGATTCCATCTCCAACCATGGCCACCCTTGCTCCCTGTTTCTGCAGCTTTTTCACTTCCTCTGCTTTTCCTTCTGGCAGAATTTCTGCTAAAACTTCATCAATATCTACCCTTTTGGCAATGGCTTGGGCAGTTCGTTGATTATCCCCGGTGATCATAACCACTCTAATTCCCATCTGCTTCAAACGTTTAACCGCTTCCTCTGATGTTTCTTTAATCGTATCAGCAACAGTAACGATTCCAGCAAACTTCTTATTAATCGCCACCAACATAGCCGTTTTCCCTTCGTTTTCTAAACGATTCATTTCAGCCTCTGCTGATTGCAGCTCAATATGATTTTGGATCATTAATTTTCGGGTACCGATCAAGACATCTTTTTCATCAATACTTGCCGCAATTCCATAGCCAGGAATAGCCTCAAAGGTGGAAACGGCTTTCAAATTGATTCCTCTCTGGGTTACGCCATTCACAATTGCTTCTGCTAATGGATGCTCTGAATTTTTCTCCGCACTGGCCACGATCATTAGAAATTCTGTTTCATTCATATGAGTGACGACATCCGTTAGTTCTGGCTTTCCTTTGGTCACTGTCCCTGTTTTATCCAAAACAACCGTATCAATTTTTTGTGTGGACTCTAAATGCTCTCCACCTTTAAATAAAATCCCAAATTCTGCAGCTCTTCCCGAA
>DATFAS010000159.1:0-33248 GCA_035254305.1 Bacillota bacterium | reverse complement strand
TATTGACATAGTATTAAATTGATATTAATCTATTTTTAGAACACCATTCCATTTTAGTTTGCAATTTTAATATACATGGGATTATATTTCATATCATTCTTTTCAAAAATAGAGAGGAGATTTTTATAATATGGAAATCCGATATGCTTCGAACCCCGAGGATGCAAAAGGCTATACAACAGAGAGAATAAGAAGTGAATTTCTGATTGACCAATTATTTATCCCCGGACAAATGAAAATGGTTTACTCTCACCTTGATCGAATAATCGTTGGCGGTGTTATGCCTACTCAAGAAGGAATTAAACTTGATGGGGTCGACACTTTAAAAACAGATTACTTCCTCCAAAGAAGAGAAATTGGGATCGTTAATATCGGTTCTACTGGAACCGTTATAGTAGACGGTGAAAACTATACCGTAAAAACACATGATTGTCTGTACATTGGCTTGGGTAAGAAAGAAATTAACTTCTATAGCGAAGATGCTTCTCAACCCGCAAAATTCTATCTTGTTTCCACAACGGCCCACAAGGAATATCCGATTCAACAAATTGCAATCTCTGAAATAAACCCTAAGTACCTTGGAGAAAATCAATCTTCAAATAAAAGAACACTCTATCAAATCATCCATGAAAACGGAATCAAGAGCTGTCAATTAATGTTGGGAATTACAAGACTTGATGCATGCAATATGTGGAATACTATGCCCGCACACCATCATGACAGACGTACAGAGGTCTATCTCTATTTTGATCTTGCTGAAGACGCAAGAGTCTTTCATCTTATGGGACAGCCTTCTGACACACGCCACATTGTCGTGAAAAGTGAACAGGCCGTTCTATCCCCTAGCTGGTCCATCCACTCTGGGGTTGGCACCAGTAATTATAGCTTCATTTGGGCAATGGCTGGAGAAAACTATACATTTGATGATATGGACTTTGTCACGTTTGACGAAATGAAATAAACCATAATAGTTGACTCATGAGGGTCAGCTTTTTTTCTTTTATGGATAGCAAGTTAAACCGCCCAAATATTCGCCGCCTTACACCTATTTTGGCAAATTGGAATATGCATAAATGTAGGTATTTATCATGAGAATTACAGAGGAGGCTTTTTACCCTATGAATGAAGCAACACCAACAACACCAGCTTTAAATCCTGATGATCTCACTGATACTCGTCAATATTATCATCATCCATACCACTATCATCACCAACAATATCCATATCCTTATCCATACCCATACCCATATCCATATCCATACTTCTACCCATTTTATCCGTATCCACCTTACCCATCCCCATACTTCTACCAAAATCAATACCATCACCAATACCAACACCCACACCAACATCATAATCATCCACAACATTACTAAGATAGTCTCCTATCCATGTCAATCGAAAGCTAAAGGGACGATTTTTTCGTCCCTTTATTAGTGAAATTTTTATTTTTCAACGGTTAGGTGAACTCTATGATGTAAGCCTCTTTCCAATTAATCTCCCAATGATTTGAATAGGTTGTTTGATAGATTGAAGTTTTGGTAGACCGGAATCCGCTAAAGAGACAAGAATACAGGTGGAAGGACCCGCTGATTTTGTCATTGGTAAATCCGTTTGGTTATAATGAACTGCAAGCTGATTTCTCTCTAATAGTGCTTCTATTTCGTAGCGAATTCCTTTTGACCCGACTGGAACGATCTCACGGACTTCATAGACTTCCAACAATGTTTTTACTGTAGATGGTGTGCAAATTTCTTCATCTTCAATGTTAACTTCAGGTCCCACCTTTGGATAACCAATGCAAACTAGTAAATCATTCGGGGAGCTAGATGCCTTCAAATCATCTGCTTCTCCGATCACAACAATACCTGCTCCTGTTTGAACTGTCCTAATATTATCCTCTGTACTCCCATTAAGACCAGCGCTTGTGTTAAATCCAATTTCCCCTGCTTCATCTCTTATCCCGCAGATAATCTCCTCACCTGTAGGTTTCATCTCAACAGATAGAGGATCTATAATCGCGAGTGGGGTGGCTCCTATCGATAATAGCTCCATCAAAGCAGTTCGTGCCAGAAATCGACCTAAAATATAAGCGGATACAGAAACGCAATCCATTGATTTTGGCCCAATCCCCCCACAAGAATCACAAGCAATAACCAATTTTTTATTGTTATACTCCATAATCGTTAGATCACGTAATTTAGAAATATTCAACATATATAAACCTAAAGCCTCTCTTTAAAATAACGAACAAGTACACCTGTGATGAGTAAATTAATTCCACTACCCACAATTAGAGGAATAACCATAGCTATAAAAAAGCCAATCCCAAACCCTGGGACAAGAATAAACAGTGCTGGGGCTGCTACACCATTCAACAATAAAGCGATAAAAAGAGTGATAGTAAGAGAAAGCTTTCGTGAAATAAGCCCAGTGAAAGCGCAAATAATAGCCATTTCAAAGGCAATTAATAGATGAATAGGCAGGGTTAAAGGAAATCCTACGAACATCGAGCTCACCAGATGCCCAAGAGCACCCACTAGCGCTCCTGCCGTTGGCCCTAGTAACAGAGCAGATACAAAGGCAGACGTAGAATCTAACGCTACAGTTCCCGTTGGACTAGGAAGTTTAATCAGGCCTCCAATTACAGTTAGAGCAATAAACATACCTACCAAAGCAATCGTTCGTGACTTTCTCATCGTTAATAACATCCATTCATCCTCCTAGTTTACATAAATAAAAAAAGTCTTTAATAAGCACTAAGCTTATTAAAGACTTTACCTTCATCTTCAAAAAATTTTCAATAATAGGCAGGTCTTCTGGCTACAGTTCCTCTTACTCCCACACCTTCCCGTATCTACTACAGTGGCTTATATGGTTTCATCCCTGATTACAGCGGTGGGTCCGCATCGTCTAAGACGTTAATGACGTCTTTCGATTTCCCTATTCTTCCTAAAAAGGACACCTATTACTAACTATTCCATTTTCCCCTTCATTTTACCCTGCTATTTTAAGATGTCAAGAGATAGTACTGTTTTTATTACAGTCCGATCTAGAATGAGGTACATAATTGCTATGTCCATATACGCTTATTTTAGAAAAGCAATCGTAGGTGTCGTTTCATCCAAGGTCTCAAAGCTATATCCAGCATCTTTAAGAAACTGAATGATATCAGGCAAAGCCCGTACAGTATTCCTTTTAGGTGATGCATCATGCGCAAGAATAATAACCTCTTTCTTTGAGGCATCCCCTACTCCTTTTTTAACATTTTCAATAGCTGATTCAGCACTATAGGAATTGGTTTCTGCGTCACCAGTACTTACATTCCAGTCAAAATAATGATAACCACGATCAGATACATCCTGAACCAGATCTTTCATAATCCAACCGCTTGTTTCCTGTGCCCGCTTACTAACCGTGTTATTGCTTCCCCCCGGAAAGCGCATAATCGTGGGTGTCTTTCCTGTTATCTCCTCGATTTCCTTCGCCCCTCGATCTAGATCAGCAAAGAAAGCATTCTCATTTCGATAAATGGAATTATAATCATGGGAGTAGGTATGGTTGCCAATCGCATGGCCCTCCTCCACCTCTCTCTGTACAATATCCTCACGCCCATTTATGTTTCGTCCAACGAGAAAGAAGGTAGCTTTAACTCCATTTTCCTTAAGCACATCTAGTAGTTCCGATGTGATGGATGATGGCCCATCGTCAAAGGTTAAATAAACTATTTTCCCGTTTGTATCCACTTTTTTTGGGGGCTCCTTCTCCGTTTGATAATTTACATCGATTTGTTGCTCCTCAGTGATTATACGGATTGCCTCTCCCCGTTCAACTGTCGAAGAATGTTCCAAATAAGTAACGAAAAAGGCGGGTACATAAGTGATCCCATCCCGTAGAAAAGGGTCAATTTCAGAGCCCATCAACTGACCATTCACTGTTACATTCATAGGGGTTGCATTAGGATCAATGACGACCGTCCATATTCCTTTCGAAGCTTTTATTAGATGATTCATAGTATCCCAACTAACCTTATAGCCTAATTGCGAGAAGACACTTTTGAAAGGAACGTAGCTCTTTTCCTTCCGGAAGATCCCCCCATCTATAGTGGCTTTTTTAATCCCTGTTGTCTTGCCTAAATCTTGAGTCTGGGCAACTGAACCCGTCTCATTTCCATAAAGTAAATATGGCTGTCTATCATTCTTGAATTGAGCAACTGAAGCTTGATAGCTATTCTCGATATCTGCTGGAGAAAGATCTTGAATGAACATTTCTCCTATCTTACCTGTTCCCATAATCTTATCAAACATTGTGATTTTTCCATCCTGACTAACAGGCACCTCAAAGTGATTCAATTGATGGGCAATCGCTAAAGCATAAATACCTGTTCTAACAGGATTAAATGTCCGAGAATCTAAGATAGTAAGTTTCACTCCACCGCCTTCCTCACGATCTTCGGGCGTAAACTGAACACCTGCTAAATTTGCCTGATTTAATAAATCAGCATACTTCTTAGAATCAATTCCCTTCCCACCGATCCACTTGAAGTATTCACTCTGAACAATTCCTGTTCCCTCTCCAAGACCTGTTGCCATATAATCTATAGCTGCTTCTATTGTGGGAATATACGGTGAAGTCTGCACCCATGCCAGCCCCGTATCTGAGAACATCATATTTCTTGAATAACCTTTCATAGGAACTACTTTAAGATCTGCTCCTATTTTTCGATTGAAGAACTGTGCCAACTCACCTATCGTCATACCATGAGCCATTGGCAAATTATCAATCCCTACAAAAGACTTATACGGATCCTCCAGCACAGGTCCATCTACAAGCTGACCGCCTAATGGATTCGGCCTGTCCAATACAACGACTTGCTTCTTGTATTTCTCTGCAGCAATCATGCAATAATTGAGAGTTGAAATATATGTATAAGATCTAGCTCCAATATCTTGAATATCAAAAAGGATGACATCTATTCCACTCATCATTTCTTCTGTCGGCATCCTTGTATCTCCATACAAGCTATATACAGGAATATTTAGCTTTGCATCCCTATAGGATTCAACATAATCCCCAGCTTTCGCATTTCCATCCAAACCATGTTCAGGTGCAAATAACGCTTTTAAGGTAGTGTTCGGATATCCTGAAAGATTGTCTATCATACTCTTTCCTTGGCTGTTCACACCTGTCTGATTTGTAACCAATCCTATATTTTTCCCATCAATTAAATCGTGGTAGTTCGATAGAAGAAGATCATCACCCAATTGAAAGTGTTCTTGATTCCCCTCAGCATAGGACCCTATTGGACTTCCATACACTAATAGGCAGGTTAATATAATAGCTAAATATCTCCGCATATTTTCCCCTCTCTCTATCCTGTTTCCCTTGCTTATTAGACGTGAAAACGATAGATTTGTTTCCATCTTTTTTCCATATTATATCACAATTCTATAATGGCACTTCCTCAAGATAAAACTAGTTGTACCTGTGCGGAGAATAGAAAGTAATTAAGAACTTATACTTTCCTAACCGCCAAAAGAAAAGCTGCTTCCATAAGGAATTTCCCTTTGGAAACAGCTTTTTTACACTAGATCTTCCACTCGTGAAGCTCTAGGCGACGAACTTTATTTATTACATAAGGATCATTTTCCGCTAATTCTTTTGCTTCTTCTAGAGAATCAGCCGTATAAACGACCATTCCTCCTGCACCATCAACAAAAGGGCCTTTAGCAAAGATTTTTCCTTGCTCTGCAAGCTTACCTAGATATTCTAAGTGCTGCGGTCTTAATTCTTGATTCTTCTCTACATCAAGCATATACAAGATTGCTGCGAAATGTGCCACGATGAACAGCTCCTCTAATTGTTAAAGTATAAACCTTTTACTCAAGAATATTATATCAAACTACCCTCCCAATATGGGAATAAGCAGATAAACTTGATCTTGATCAACAAGCAAATCATCCTTGCTCACCATTTTTTCATTCACTACGACCAGTGCATCTCGATTCCAAATTAACCCGAGTGTTTGAATGAATTGAATAACCGTGGTTCCCTCTTCAAGTGTATAACTACCGGAAATCTCTACATTCCCAGGTATATTTGAAAAAACATATACCTTCATCGATACCCTTCCACGCCAATTGTAAGTATCTCATCCTCCGGTACATCAAACACTGTTTTACTTGCCGGATTTTCATCTGTGTAGAAATGCTCTGGTAAGCGATCGTGTGCTTTCGTAAATCCAGCATTCCGATTAAACGAATGTTCAATTTTCAATGTTTCTTTAGCAAGATTATGAATGCCCTCAGCCGTAATTTCAGACCCAACATATCCTGAAATCATTTGGGCGATCATTTCATACCTTCCTGCAACAGCAGAAGCTCCAAAATAACATAATCCCAGCATATCAAAAATCATATTAGTTATCTGTGCATCCTTAGATGCTTGCACTTGACCTGTAGGGGAATAATGGTCTAATTGCGCACGAATGGTTTGCCCCGCAGTATGGTCTGCCCCCTGTGTGGATGTAGCATAGGTTACTCCTAAGCCCTTAATAGCTCTCGGATCATAGGCAGGCATTCCCTGCCCTTTAACCGCTGGTACCTTACGAATCCCATAAATTTCTCCAACATTCACAGCACCTGATCCAATAATTCGTCCTAATGGAGAACCCTTCCCCACTTCCTTTAGAAGATCAATGGCACCCTGTCGATCTCCAAAAGCAACAATACCAGCCTCCATGGCTACTCCCATGGCAGCTCCTACTTCAATCGTGTCTACCCCAAATTCATTGCATAGACGATTCAATTCCACTACTGTATCTAAATCATCTATCCCTAAATTAGAGCCTAACAACCCGATATTTTCATATTCAATAGGAGATGTTACCATCTTCCCACTTTGATCAACATAAATATTGGAACAGCGAATCGCACATCCAGGCATGCAGGCATGTGTCGTTGCTCCCTCACCACCTCGATCAAGAATTGTCTCACGTAACGCTTCTCCACTAATAGCTAAATGACCCTCGAAGCTTCCTGTAAAGAAGTTTCGTGTAGGAAGGGCACCCAGTTTATTCGTTGTCTTAACTAATCCTGCTGTTCCAAGTTCTGGAAATACCTTACTTGTGCCTGGATTCTCACTTAACCATAAGGAATAAGTTTTCAATCCTTCTCTAAATTTATCCGGGTCCTTTGGCTTATTTCTAGCAACCCCACCATCGTCAAAAATAACAGCTTTAATCCCCTTCGATCCAGCAACTGCTCCAAGGCCTCCACGCCCGTAGAAACGAGTTGGATTCTTATCCTTATCTGGATTCGTTATAGCCGCAGTTAGCATCTTCATTTCGCCGGACACACCAATCATATAAAAGCCTACATGATGCCCATACTTATCATAAACAATCCTTGCGGCTTCACTTAACGGTTTTCCTAGTAGCTCACCAGCTGAATCAAAGCGAATCCCATCTTTATTAATGTAGATGATCTTAAAATCATCACGAATTCCTTCCAAAATTACAGCTCTAAGTCCCAAACGACCCATCTGAAGGCCAACTGTTCCCCCAGCATTGCTCTCCTTAATCCCACCAGTTAAGGGACTTTTCCCTCCCATTGATGTTCGTTCAGCACTTGATGCTAAAGAACCAGTTAGAACGCCATTAGAAATGACTAATTTATTATTAGGGCCTAGTGGGTGAGCAGTAGCTGGGACTTCCTCATATATAATCTTCGATGTAAGAGCTCTCCCACCTAATAAAATTTTATCTTGTGGTAACTCTTCATAACGATACTCCAACTTCTCCATATTGATACGCAAGATATCCATAGGCACACTCCCTTTAGCTTTCATTCCTATGATCCAAGTTCATAATACTATAATTTATACGAAAGTTTCATTAAGTTATTTTTATCACTAGTTTGGCTATCCTATCTTGGGATAGATTGTGTATGATGGAATAGATGAAAAATTCTTTTATTAAGGGGGAGACTATGAGGATTTTAGTTGTTGGAAAAGGGGCTATTGGTGGCTATTACGGGGGGCGGTTATTAGAAGCGGGTGAGGACGTTACCTTCCTAGTACGTAAAAAAACAGAATATCTCGAAGTGGAAAGTATTCACGGAAATTTGAATCTCCCCATTAAAACCATTCAAGCTGGTGAAAAGACCAATCCATTTGATCTTGTGCTTCTAACCACAAAAGCCTATCACCTGAATCAGGTGCTTACTGATCTTAAGCCATACATAAGTCAACAGACAACAATCTTACCGCTATTAAATGGTTATTTCCATTTAAAACAAATTGCAGAAAAGTTCCCTAACTATCTAGGTGGAGTTTGCTTTATTGAATCCACGCTGGACTCTGAAGGCAGAGTTATTCAAACGAGTCAACGTCATGACATTGTATTTGGAGAAATAAATGGTGAAATAAGCCCAAGAGTAAACCAACTTGCTGAGACATTTAGTAAAGCAAAATTCAAAAGTATTTTAAGTCATGATATTAAAACAGCGATGTGGAACAAATATGTCTTTATTGCAGGACTAAGTGGGATCACTACACTCATGTATTCGTCCATTGGACCTATCTTAGAGAGCCCTTTCGGCTGGGAAACATATGGCAGGCTTCTTAATGAGATCAGCGAAATTGCTAAGACACAAGGTGTCGAGATTTTTTCACCAGAAAAAAATATGGAAATTTCATCATCCATGGGCCCTGCTATGAAGGCTTCTATGCTGCGTGATATGGAAAAAGGTCTCCCTATTGAAGCGAATCATATCCAAGGCGAACTTCTTAGACTTGCCGAGCAAAATGGAATCGAAACACCCCTTCTGAAAGCTGTCTACAGCCGATTAAAGATATATGAACAAACTCTTTAAAGAAGAAATCCCCCGACAATCGGGGGATTTCTTCTATTCTTTATAGCTATTCCAAGTTTCAAGTAATTCAGTAGGGTCAAATCCAATTAAAACCTTTTCTCCAATGATAAATGTAGGAGTCATTTGTGATCCTAAACGAATAAGTTCGTCTATGTAAATAGGATCCTTACGGATATCCTTTTCTTGATAAGGGATTTGCTGATCACTAAGCCAAGCCTTGGCTTGATGGCAGGGGGGGCAAGTCACTTGAGAATAGATTACCACATGCTTACTTTCCAATTTTGTTATCCTCCCTTACATTTCCTTATCCTAACGGATTGATCTGGGAAATGAATTCCTTCGCCTTAATCTGAACAAACTCAAATACCTTGCGCTGGTCCTCTGTAATTTCTCCATTTTCTTTCACAAAATCTTCTTCAATACCCTCTAAATATTTAGGAAGGGTATCCCCAACCAAACTCAATAGCTGCTGAATCATTGAAAGATCCATACGATTCACCTCTTCTTATTTTTAATCTTTACTATACCATTTCTTTTATACATTAAGATTCATTTTGCCCTTACTTTTACACATTTTCCTTAAAAACAAAGCTAATTCCTCTAAGAATGTGGGAAAAGTATATACACAAGCTTTTACTTCGCATGATTGGAGGCACACCATGGATAATTGGAATACCCCTACCGATGATTTTTTAGAGCCTACCTACGAGGCTGGATGGTTAAAAAAGGATCTCATTATGTTTGATGATCAAGCACAAGCTGAGCAGTACCTAAGAGATGACTTATTTGGAACAGATGGACAAGGATTAATTCAAGAAATTATTGAATATCAAGGATAAATGAAGTGAGGTAGGTGGAAAAGATGTCCACCTACTTCACGATATAATTCTAGAGCCCTTTCCAAGCAGCCACTCCTAATAAGAACCAACCTACAAGAAAGGCCACTCCACCAAATGGTGTCACGATCCCTAATGATCTAACCCCAGATGTACTAAGTGCATATAAACTACCTGAGAAAAGAATAATCCCTATTTGCATAAACCAACCAGCAGCACGAATTTGTCCTTCGTCCCCAATCTTACCCGCTAATAGTCCTATAACAAATAGCCCTAAGGCGTGGTACATATGATATTGTACCCCTGTATGATAAACAGCCATCATTTCATTCGAAAGCTTATCTTTGAGTCCATGAGCACCAAATGCACCTAATGCAACAGAAAGAAATGCATTAATGCTTCCCAAAATAATAAATAATTTCATGAGCCTTGTCCTCCTTCATTATGTTTTATTTTCTTTATCTTTTATCCCCTTTCAATTATATGACAATTATTTTGCACAAGAAAGTAATTGAACCGATCAGTAAGCTACTATTGACGAATTCTTTTAAATTGTGTATTAATAAATCAACTCTTATACAGAATTTAGAAGGAGACTAACTATGAAAGTTAGAAGGTTCGGGGTCATTACTATTCAAATAGTTGGAATATGCTTTTTTTATCAATTGCTTTCATGGTGCTTAAATAAAATTAATCTGCCTATTCCCGCTAATGTATTAGGTATGGTCTTGTTATTCTTTCTATTGGTTACTGGTATCATCCCGATTAAGTGGGTCGAGGAAGGCGCACTCTATTTACTTAAGTACATGCCCATAATGTTCATTCCATACGGAGTGGCAATGGTCACCTACAAAGACTTATTCGATCAATATGGTTCTACCATCATTATTATTCTTTTTATCAGTTCTTTCCTAGCTGCAGCTATAACCGGTACAAGCACACAGTTGTGGCAGAAATGGCGTCAGCCAAAATCACAACACCAAGAGGAGAAAACCCATGCAAGCATCAGCTAACTTTTTACTCATTCCCTTTGGTTTTTTCCTTACCCTCCTTGTCTATAGCCTCTTCAATTGGATGCATATCAAATTAAGGAAGGTTTGGACAAATCCTATGGTTTTAAGTATGATTTGCATACCATTCCTCCTGAATCTCGGGCATGTTTCCATTAGCTCGTACCAATTAGGAGCAAGCTATATTTCCACCTTAATTGGTCCGGCCACAATCGCCTTAGCCATTCCAATGGCAAAGCAATTTTCAGTATTAAAGAAACATGCTGGTGCTATTCTCTTTGGCACCTGTGTTGGCTCAACGATGGCTTTTATTATGAACTTTCTATTATCCTACTGGGCCAATCTGCCAAAATCTGTGATCAGTGCAATGGCGCCCAAGTCAGTAACAACTCCAATCGCCATAGAGGTAGCTAAACATCTTGGTGGAGATCCGGCATTAACCACAGGAATGGTTGTTTCCACTGGAATTATTGGAATGCTATTTGCCCAAGGAGTGCTTTCCTTCTTCCGTATTAAGGAATCAATCGCGAGAGGAGTGGCAATGGGTGTCTCCTTCCATGCCATTGGAATTGTCAGAGCTCGAGAAGAAGGAGAAGTAACAGGGGCAATAGGGAGCATCTGTATCGCCTTAGCCGGAATCGTTACAACGATTATTGCACCACTTCTTTTCCCATTATTAAGCAAGCTCTTCTAGTGCGGCCTAGTTAACACTTCTACGGATACGCAGAATAATTAAGAAATTTCCCTTTCCTATCCGCAAAAAAAATAATGACGCATAGCAATGTGTCATTATTTTTTATTTTTCCACATGGTTATTCTGATTTTTGCACAACTATTCCACAGCATTTTTTAAATTACCCACATACTTTCCACAGATTTTTGTGGATAACTTAATCCCAACCGACAATTTCCCTGGAAATATAACAAAAAGTTGCAAGAATGCTAGGAGGTTAAGACCTTATAATTTATTTAATTCACCCTTCTAAAACCTGTTTGATCCGTTTAATCGCCCAATCTAAATCCTCTTTGGAAATAATCAGTGGAGGAGCAAAGCGAATCGTCCTTTCATGCGTTTCTTTACAAAGCAGACCTAATTCTTTCAACTTTTCACAATAGGGCCTTGCCTTTGTATTCAATTCTACTCCAATAAACAGCCCTCGCCCTCGAACCTCCCGAATGTTTTGGTTTTGGATTTTCTTTAACTCTTCTAGGAAATAACCACCTAATTCATAAGACCGATTGACTAAATCCTCCTCCGCTAATACATCTAGTGCTGCAATCGCCACAGCACAGCCCAGTGGATTCCCCCCAAACGTTGAACCATGTGACCCCGGATTAAAGACTCCTAGAATTTCTTGGTCAGCTGCAACAGCCGAAATTGGAAATACTCCACCACCTAACGCTTTGCCCATGATATAGACATCAGGTTTTACGTGCTCCCAATCGCAGGCAAACAGCTTCCCGGTTCGACCAAATCCCGTTTGGATTTCATCCGCAACAAACAGGATATTATGCTCCTTACATAAGGTATAAGCTTCCTTCAGAAACCCTTTTTCCGGAATCACAATCCCCGCTTCCCCTTGAATCGGTTCTACAAGAAAACCAGCCGTATTCAAGTTAATGGATTGCTTTAAGGCATGAAGATCACCGTATGGGATAATCTTAAAGCCTGGAGTATAGGGTCCAAATCCTAGGCGATATTCCTCTTCAGATGAAAAGGACGTAATCGTAATCGTTCTCCCATGGAAATTACCTGCACAAACTATGATTTCAGCCTGGTTTTCAGCCACTTTCTTATTCATATAGGCCCAACGTCGAACTGCCTTCAACGCAGTCTCAACTGCTTCTGCCCCTGTATTCATAGGTAAAATCATATTTTTACCAGTAAGTCTCGATAGCTTTTCATAAAATAATCCTAATTGATCATTATAGAAAGCACGAGAGGTAAGGGTTACCTTATCCGCCTGATCCTTTAATGCTTGAATAATCTTTGGATGTCGGTGTCCTTGATTAAGTGCAGAATACGCACTCAACATATCCATATATCGGTTTCCTTCAGGGTCTTCAACCCAAACTCCCTCACCCTTTGTTATGACAATAGGTAGTGGGTGATAATTCCTTGCACCATACTGCTCTGTTTGATCAATGATTTGTTTTGATGGGCTCATGGTAAGACCTCCTCTTATTTCAACGTATGCTTAGGTTACATAAATATTAAAATAAGTATCCTATAAAAGAGGGGAAATAAAGAAAACCCTAGCTTAGAAGCCAGGGTTATTTCTGTTCGCTTAGATGTAATTCTTCCTTCTTGTCTTCCGTAGTGAGTCCGTTTGTTGCATCCTTAAACTCTTTTAATGTCCTTCCAGCAGCTCGCCCAATTTCCGGTAATTTACTAGGACCAAATATGACTAATGCAATAACAAGAATTAAAATCATTCCAGGAATCCCAATATTCGAAAACAACAAAGATCACTTCCTTCTCTACTATATACGCCAAGTTTAAATGATTTCTATAGTTTGTACAATGCATCTCCATTCGATATTATGACTATTTTTAGGAGATACTTAAATTTAGTTTACTTAAACTCTTTTACAGGTGGTGATATTTTTGGTAGTCGGTACATCCATTCATCTAATTGACGATATCCGAAAACATTCCATTCGCTTATCGGATTATTCCGACTTAGATGTGCTTATTAAAGAAATTGGAGAAGCTAAATATGTCCTTCTAGGAGAAGCCTCGCATGGTACATCCGAATTCTATACCCTTCGAATCGAGCTTTCCAAACGTTTAATTGAACAAAAGGGCTTTTCCTTTATTGCTGTCGAAGGTGATTGGCCGTCTTGTTACCGCATCAACCGATTTGTTAAAAATTATAAAAGCAACGACTCATCTGCAAAAGATGCCATGCAATCGTTTAACCGTTGGCCAACCTGGATGTGGGCTAATGAAGAGTTAATTCCTCTTTACAATTGGTTAAAAGAATATAACTATTCAAAATCACAACAAAATAAAATTGGATTCTATGGGCTCGATGTTTATAGTCTGTGGGAATCAATGGAGGAAATTATTGATCATCTGAAACAAACAGGCTCTAAGGATCTGGAACTTGCCATTAAGGCATTTTCATGCTTTGAACCGTTTGAGAGAGAGGGACAGGCCTACGGCGTCTCTGCTAGCTTCTTCTCCGAGGATTGCGAGAACGAGGTTGTAGAACTGTTAAATAAACTGCAGGAAAAAAGAGCTTCATATGAAGGTGATTCAGAAGAACCCTTAAGTACAGAGATCAACGCTTTAGTTGCTGTAAACGCAGAACAATATTATAGAACCATGGTTCGGGGTGGCCCCGAATCCTGGAATATCCGTGATCATCACATGGTAGATGTTCTAAGGCGCTTAATGGACTTTCATGGTACTCATGCTAAAGCCATTGTTTGGGAGCATAATACCCATATTGGTGACGCCCGTGCAACAGATATGGCTTCTGATGGGATGGTTAATGTAGGACAGCTGATTCGTGAACAGGAAGGTAAGAAAAAGGTATTTGCCATTGGATTTGGAACGCATCGCGGAAATGTACTAGCAGGAAAGAGTTGGGGGGCTCCTATGGAGGTCGTTCATGTTCCTCCTGCCGAGCCAGGAAGCTGGGAGGATGCCATGCATTCTGCCGGACCAGAAGATAAAATTCTTATTTTCAAAAACAGCCCACCTTCATTCGCCGATGTAACCCCACATCGGGCGATCGGGGTTGTTTATCAGCCACAATATGAACGATATGGAAACTATGTTCCTTCAGCCATGGCACAACGATATGATGGATTCATTCATGTGGATAAAACCAATGCCCTAAGACCAATACAGATGGAAAAGGTGCTTGTTAGTGATTAGATAAATAAATAGAACGCACCGAATTCGGTACGTTCTATTCGAATATCTTACTTAAGATTTCCAGGTACAGACTTAGTAAGCTTGCTAGTTACAGCTGCCTGTGGAGTAATTGCTGGACGCAAAACACGCATTTTTTCACCTCCCTACTTGGTTATACTGCTTCCAAATGAGATTCAGAACTTTCTTGATCTTTCTTTTTTCGTATGGACAAGGCCGCTTCCCTGTTCTCATACGATACAAGGGACAATGATTCCCCTGACAAGCTGGGCGATAGAAGCAAGATCTACACACCTCATCCTTCTCTTCTCCAGAAGTCACCCAAAGGGCTAGTTTGTCATAATCAATTTCAAGGGAACCATCTGATGAAATAGAACCCACGTGATTGAATTCTTCATTGAAGGAACAGGTGCATTTATATAACGCCCCATCTGCTCCTATAACGAAGGAATGTGGTTTAGCTGCATAACAAACCGATCCTGTAGGCATAAGTAAAGATTCAACCATAGAGCTCATGGAAAGCCCCTGTGTTAAACCTTGCTCAGTAAACTCCCAAATTTTCGATTCTGCTGTACGGCTATCACATATTGGTAGGTCTCCATCGTTAGCCCCACCCCATCTCCCAACAGGGCGACAGAATGTCTGAAATCTTGCATCCCCTGCAAACAACTCTCCGAGGTATGCCAGAAATTCAGGAATCCCACTTAAGTTATCTTCATCGAAATTCACCCGAATATAGATTTCAAAATCCTCTTCCAACGATTGAATATCCTTCAGGTTTTGGATAATTTGCTGAAAGGTCTTCCCTCCACCGGTTAAAAACCTTCGGGAATCATGCATCTCCTCAGGCCCATCAAGCGTGATCATATAACGACGAACGTTCCAACTCAGCAAGGAACGAAATCTCTCAAGTGATAATCCAAATCCATTGGTAGCCATTTCTGCTGAATAATCAAATCCGTAACGGTTTGCAGACTGAAGAATAGATTGACTCAATTCCTCAATGACATCGAAGGCAAGCAATGGCTCCCCCCCAAACCAACTAATGGTTAGATTTTGTAAGAAGCGTCCCTTCTGTTCAACCAATTGCTTGATTCCCTCTCGAACACTAGGTTTCATCACACCACGAGGAAACGTTTGATAGCAATATGTACAACGAAAATTACATGCTTCCGTTGGCATAATCACAAGGTGCATCAAATCAGTTCGATGTAAAGATTGATGCAAATACTGGGCACGTGTATCCTCATTCACTGATGAAGAGACAAGAAAACCCGACTCGACCAAAGGCTGAAGGTGATCCGGTAACTCTCCTTTAACTCCCTCTTTACGAAGCGCCGAAAGTACATTTTCTTCTTTAGTAAATGTGGCAATTGCCCCCGTATAACTATTATAAAGAATTACTTCTCCATCATCAGTATAAGAAATAGCATTGAAGCGCGAAGGAACCCATTGATTCTCTGACATCTATGAAAACTCCCTCTTTCATTTAAAATAACATAAGAAAAACTTGGCTGGCAGCAACCAAGTTGGAACCTATACATAGATAGGAAAAACATGTACTATAAATTATTATAGAGGAAAACATTGGACAAAGTGGTGACTTTGATCACAATCAAAGACATCCTCCTTTCTGTATAATAAATACTTCATGACTGTTTTTAACCTTTTTATAGAAATAATTAGATGAAGACCTGTATATACTTATTCATTTTTGGAAAAAATAAACACCTAGGCTAGGTGCTTTATAAAAATGATTCTTTTCTACTGTCGTTGCCACGTTTGTTTAAATGCCTGATGGGTGGTTACTGCCATACCTGTTGCAATAATTCCATTTGCCACGCCAGCTACCGTTAGACCAATTGTAAGGATTCCGGCAATAACACCCAAAGCAAGCAAAACCCAAAGTATGAGCCAGTTCGGGCAGTGAGGAGTCTGCTTTAGTGCATAACCAACGATATTTAAGGATGGTATTACCATAATTAAAGCCGGGTCTAAAGTAATACTTTGTAAAATATCATTTAACATAGACCTCTCCTCCCAAGTAAACCTTATCTTTATAAACATAATGGACAAGAGTTTTTTTTAGACCATACCAAACAAAGAAAGTGAGGGGGAAAAATCTTTCCTTTTGTGGTAATTAAAAACTTTCATGGACAAAAGGACCTGTTTTCATTATTATCAATGATAGAGTACAAATGACTTAATGATTAATCAGGAGGATTAGAAATCGTATGACTTGGTTGATAACATCTGCAATTATTCTTGTCGTATTGGCGATTGCATATTTCTTCTTATATCGTTCGATGAACCAGAAGAAGTCAGATTTTGATAAGATGTACAAAACCCATAAACAAGTCAAAGAAATCTTTGTTCTTAACAAAAAGATCGTCAAGCAGCCAATTCGTGAGGGATTGAAATTCCCTAAGGTCAAAACTTATCAAGTTGTCGCTCGTATAACCATTTCACAGGCTATGAAAGGCCAAAGCTTCACTTCTACCCAAACCCATACGTTCATGATGGAGAAGAAGGAATTCGAGAAGATTCAGGTCAATCAGAAGTATCGTGTAGAGCTTGCTGGAAATTATATTGGTAAGATTGTCTCAGGGAAAAAAGTAGGTTAATAACAACTCTAAAGAAAAGGGACTGTCTGAGGCCTAAATGACCTAGACAGTCCCTTCTTGTGCTAGAACGAGGATAAGAAGAAAGATCCTAAATCCTGCTGATTGAACTCACATCTTTATTCTGAACTTTGTCCTTATAGGCATAATCTTGTTGGAACACTATGTATACTTGAGCTTCGAAGAGTACAGCTAATAACAAAGTACCGATGGCAAGGTGGAGAACTGCCCACGGAAGAGCAATAAACGATAGAATCGTCATCACACCAGCACATAACTGCACAAAAACAATAAATCCTGCTAATTCAAGTCTCCTACGAAGATGCTGTCCCCAACCTTTAGCATACGCTAAAATTGACAATACCAATATGTAGAGAGCAGAGATTACTGCCAAAACCCGGTGCAAGGTCTGAAGAATCTGTCCTGCAGTAACGGGCAACAATGATCCACGACACCCCAACCAACCACACGTTAATCCATAATAATCATGTTTGATATATGCGCCCAAACCTATAGTTAATAATAACAAGCCAATCACGATATTGAGATGACTAATCATTCCTTTTGGAGTATGATCGGTTTTGGACACAGGTGTTGAAGCATGCCATAGCCAAATGACACAATAGAAAAATACCATCGCGACGATTAAATGAATCGCTATGACGAATGTTGGCAGCTCAAGTAAAACAACGAGTGCACCCAGTAGGCATTGAAGTACTAAGAGCCCCATCATCGTGTATGCAATGGAACGTGCGGGCTTTTCCAGATTGGACCGCCATACCTTAATTAATAGAATCACGCTTAGTACAACAAGGATCGCCCCAATAAAACGATGCGTAAATTCCACTAGGGTTTTACCCTGTAATGATGGAATCACTGCTCCATTGCATAAAGGCCATTCAGGGCCACATCCCATTCCAGACTTTGATGAAGCAACAAATCCGCCAAAAACAATAAGTATGTATGCAACTAGCATGGTAGTAAACGATAAACGCTTAATAGTCAAATATCTCACCTCCTTACAGTAAAATTTTTGACATTAAACTAAAAATGTAAACATCATATTCTAAATATTCGTAATATTAATTTTAACACGTTGTATATAGTATAAAAACATTTCTACATAACCGAAATCAAATAGATAAAATAGATCCGCTTTAAGGGGTTTCCTGCTTTTCCTTAACTTACTACGCACAAATAGCATTCTTTTTTGTTACAATCATACTAAGAAAAAATAGAACGGGGGATTAGGAAATGTCCATGGCCGCCGACATAGCTTCTTTAGAACTTATTGCGGCTGTTCATCAATCAACTAAAATGGACCAAGCGGCATTTAATCATCTAGTACATAGACTTCAACAGCATGTGACCCATTTTGAGTGGGTTGGTCTTTATCTGAAGGATACAGATGAAAACCAACTTAATCTAAAGGCAACTGCTGGTGAGCAATCCACGGAGTCTATTGCTCGAAAGGCTATTTTACAAGTGCCGATTTTAAACCAAGAACAGCAAATTATAGGAAAATTTACAATTACAAGTAAAAAGGCCATCGCCTTTGACGAATCAGATTATACATCCCTTGCAGCCCTTGCCAAAGAGCTTGGCAAAAAAATTGAACAGACGAAAAAAAGTCACCAGTAGGTTCCAGACTTACTGGTGATTAATCATATTATGGAATATGCTATAATTCATTTGAGGTGAAAGAAGTGACACATTGGCAAAAAATTTCACTTATACTCGCGATCGTTTCTGCCCTCTTTCTTTCTGGGATTGGAGTATCGATTGCTGAAGAAAGTGTAGCGGGAATTGTTATTTGTTTGTTAGGTGCGGTTTTGACACCTGGAGTTGGATTTATGTTGAAAAAACGATTAAATGTGAGCAAATAACCTGATTCATCACCAAGTACCCGATCATAATCATTCATTGATCGGGCACTATAATTTACCATGTGTTTTTTTGCAGGAATCCTTTCTCCTCCGTAGAATTAAATAGTGGGCTGGAGTAAGGCATATAAAGGAGTTAATTATTAAATGGACCTAGAAGACATTCTAACAATTAATAGCATTCCAGTATTAGAAAACGAACTTCGAGATGTACAAGAAAGTATATATAACTCACAAACATCAGAGGAGATGATCCTTCTCATTCAAAGAGAAATGGTCATCCGTATTCGAATCAAACAAATAGAGGCGATCCTCCAAAGCTAATTCACTTCTTTTTCACCATTTTTTTAGGGGGCATCTTTTCTTTTTTGGGTTTCGCATCTTCCATTTTTCCCATATACAATTGTTTTTCAGAGATGGAAATTCCAAGTCCATTCATCATTTTCTGAAGGGGAACAACCTCACTAGCAGTAACTAGAGATACAACCATTCCCTTTGCACCCATCCTACCTGTTCGACCGGAACGATGGACATACTGCTCTGGATCTTGCGGAATATCATAATGAATAACATGGGTAATACCTTCGATATCTAGACCCCGTGCTGCTAAGTCGGTAGCTAATAGAAGTGGAAACTTTCCTAGACGGAACTGATTCATCACAGCTTCTCTTTCTACTTTTTTCATTTCCCCATTTAAGATCCCTAGGGCAATTTCTTTATTACGTAGGCGATCAGCAATCTCCTTCATTTGTTTCATATCACCGATAAAGGCTACTGCCTTAAGCTTGTCCATTTTTACAATACGGCGAAGCAGGTCCCACTTATCTCTTCTTTCCCCTACAACATAGACATGTTCAACTTGACTCTCTGGAAGATCAGATTTCTGGATTCGTATAATCTGTGGCGTTTTCATTATTTTAATGATCTGCTCTTGAATTCTCATGGAAATTGTTGCCGATAGACATACCAACTGTCTTTCCTTAGGAGTCATACTAATGACTTCCTGTACCGTTCTTAGCAGCTCCATTTTAACAATTTGGTCAACCTCGTCGACTACAATCGTTCGCAATTCATGGGTCTTTAGTTTCTTCATTTTAATAAGCTCCAACAATCTTTGTGGAGTACCTACAATAATATGTGGATGTGTTTTTAGTTTTTCAAGTTGTCGTTTAAGATCTGCACCCCCAATAAAAGCTGCACTTTTTATTTGGCTATCTTGTATGAAAACCTGAATATGTTTAGAAATCTGCATAGTTAATTCACGTGTTGGAGCAATGACAATGATCTGTGTGTTCTTCTGTTCAGGATTGATAGCATCTAACAAAGGGAGCAGATAAGCTAACGTCTTACCTGTCCCGGTTGGTGATTCTGCAATAAGATCGTTACCTTGCCCAATGACCGGAATGGCTTTAAATTGAATAGCCGTTGGATTTTCAAATCCAGCCTTATTCCATGCAGCTTTAAGAAAGTCCTGTTTAAGGGATAATGTTTCAAATGTTACTTCCATAGTTAACTCCTTTTTATTATTTCATCTGGTTAAGTATTTGCACGGTATGTAGCATATGATCAATAAGATCCGGGATATCGTCAATCTGTTCTTCGTCGATTTTCCTTCCAAAATCAAGAATAATATCATCACGATATGGGCCAGGAGTACTCCCATAATCAAAGGAAAGAGTTTGTTTTACTTGCGGCCTTCCTTGCCATATCTTACTTACTGCCTCTTCAATTTGGGAACATTCCATAGCAATGTTTACTACTTTCCTTAGAAAGCGAATCTCCATCTGACATCCCGGAGATGATTCCTTATCTTCTAATAATTCTGCTGCTAAATCCTTTATGGATGCAAACAGCCGAATTTCTGCTACTGTATTCTCTACAGCTTCCTTCTCTACAAATGAGACTGCATAATACCTAGACATAGTAGCCATATCCATTCGATCGACTCGCCCTATAACTAGAATACAACCAGCCAAATCAAGATCATAAATGGAACCCTCTATAACAACCTTCAAATTTTCATAAACAGTTGGATCAAACATGGTTATCCTCTCCTTATCCACGTTTTTCCTCTTTTTCTATATCCTCAGTATGTGCTAATTTGCTTCTTAAAATTAGATACATAGCATGAGACCATAATAATGGCTTAGCAGGCTGCCCCCATCTCTGAAGCCAATTCGAATAATAATCAGATGATAGAAGATTATGCTGAACTTGTTCTGGAAGGTATCCTAACTCATCAAATTGTTGTTCTATCCATTCTAATAATGACTTTGCCTTTTCTATCTCCCCTATTTCTAGGTAATACCACCCCAAAAAGCCTGATAATAGGACCCATTGTCCTCCACCATAATAAGTGTCCTGGGGATAGCGATGCACCCCTCCATTAACTAGCAATTTAGTTTCAATTTTCCTTATCGTTTCCTTCATAACTGAATGATGGCTATCAAATACTTGGTATGGAGTGTGTAACCAAATAAGGCTTGCATCAATTTCAGGAATTCCTACACTTTTCGGAAAGTGATTTAAAGTCCCTACCTGTTGAAGAAGAAAATTTTTCATTTCTTCAAGTTGCTGTTTAGCTTTAAGCTGTAATCTCTTATTCAGTATAGGTAAAACGGCATGGATTCCACCATAAATGGCTGCAATTGTTGCTGGGTGAGTATAGTCACCATATTCCTCCCAACAATCAAAACAGGATCCCTTCCACAATAATAGGAGATATTCTGTTATCATTTGGATTGTGGATTCGAATTCAATTAGTAGGCAATGGTTTTCCCATATTTCAGTATGCTGCACCATCCCCCACAGTAAGGTTCCATAACCATCCAATTGAAATGTTCCCCATTCACCCTCTACTTCTGCCCCTTCTATAGTATAACGCGTATGCAAGAGGAATTCTCTCGGTATTAATCTCCCCTCTTTAGCATGTTGAATAGCTTGTAAGGCTTTATCCCGATATCTCTCAATCGTTTCATTTGCCCAACGGTAGAAGTGGGTAGCACCTTCTACGCCTATACAGTCTAACCCATAAGCAATAAAGGTTCCATCCCTGAGCCATGAATAGTGATAATGAGGGAAGCTCGGTGATGCAATAAGAGCTCCGTTCGGTGCTTGATTTTGTAAGATCACGTGCTTACTTTGTTCAATTCTATCCATAAACCCTCCTTTTCCTTTCGTCCGAAGCTTTTTCACCATTTTACTATCTTATAGATCATTCTATGATACAAAAAAGCCCCTCTTTAGAGAGTGAAGAATTTTTTCTATTCCAAATTAGGTTTATTCATTATATCCATTTTGGATTGGCATGGATAGACTATTCTAAAGGAGTGTGAATCATGGGAAAAAGAAATAGGAATAGTAACAGCCGGCAAGCACCCATGCCTCAGTTTGTACCGCCCAATGCAATAACTCCCTATATTGGAACCTATATTCGAACCTCTATCCCAACCGTTGGACCAGTTGTCGCCTATGTCATTGGGTATAACCCCCCAACTGGAATGGTAGATTTGTGGGTCTATCGACCAGGAAGTCCCAGACGAGAGTTTATGCAATACCATTATTCAGACCTTATAGGGATCGGACCCTATTACGGCTCCATTCCCCCCTATCAACCAATCCCTGAACCCTATCCCCCTTATCCCCCCTATCCTCCATACCAACCACCATATCAACCATACCAACCATATCAACCATACCAACCATATCAGCAACACCAACACCAACACCACCAACATCAACAACATCCACGTCCCCCACATCAAGGACAGAGGAAATCTTGTTTAAATTATAAAAACAGGTCACAACAATTAGCCTGTTTCATGGGAATCCTCCCACCTATTTAAACCAAGGTAAAACTAGTTGCACCTGTGCGCAGAAGTAAAGTGGTTTAAAATTTTCTCTTTCCTATCCGCTTAAAAAGAGAAGAGCCATCCTCGTAGTTGGCTCTTCTCTTTTTCTATTTTGTTTTAGAAAGCCTATTTTCTAATGCTTCCCTTTCCTTCTCAAAGCCCGGTTTTCCAAGCAATGCAAACATATTCTTCTTATAAGCCTCTACCCCAGGTTGGTTGAATGGATTTACTCCAAGTAAATAACCACTAATTCCACATGCCTTCTCGAAGAAATAAACCAGCTCACCAAATGTATATTCACTTATTTCATCTAAGCTGACAACAAGATTAGGTACACCACCATCTACATGTGCAAGAAGTGTTCCCTCAAATGCCTTTTTATTAACAAAATCCATCGTTTTACCTACTAGGAAATTTAACCCATCAATGTTATCTGGGTCTTTCTTAATAATCAATTCTGCTTTTGGTTTTTCTACAAATAGAACGGTTTCAATTAACATTCTACGTCCTTCTTGGACATATTGGCCCATAGAATGCAAATCCGTTGTAAAATCTAGTGAAGCTGGAAATAATCCCTTCTCGTCCTTCCCTTCACTTTCACCAAATAACTGTTTCCACCACTCGGCAACATAGTGCATAGTTGGTTCATAATTTACTAACAATTCAACAGCCTTTCCCTTTTGATAGAGAATGTTTCGAACAGCAGCATATTGATAGCATTCATTGGTCATTAAATCTGGATTATTATATTTCTTACTGGCATCCTGTGCTCCTTGCATAATTAAATCGATATTTGCCCCACTTACCGCTATAGGAAGTAGGCCCACAGCCGTTAATACCGAATATCTTCCACCAACATCATCTGGAATCACGAAGGTTTCATATCCTTTATCATCTGCCAGTTTCTTTAAGGCACCCTTCGATTTATCTGTTGTAACATAAATCCGTTTGCGTGCCTCTTCTTCACCATATTTTTCTTCCATATAATCTCGGAAAATACGAAAAGCTAAAGCCGGCTCTGTTGTTGTACCAGATTTAGAAATGACATTAACTGAAATTTCCTTATCCTTAATTATATCAAACAAATGATTGACATAAGTTGAGCTTATATTTTGTCCTACAAAATAAACGGACGGTGTAGACTTATTAATTTGATTATAGAAAGTATGGGAAAGCATATCAATCGCTGCCCTTGCTCCCAAATAAGAACCACCAATACCAATCACAATAAACACATGAGAATTCTGTTGAATTCGAGCTGCAGCTTGCTTTATTCTACTGTACTCCTCTTTATCATATTGAAACGGAAGATCAACCCACCCTAAATAATCCTTCCCTTGTTCTGTTTTCTCATGCAGCATGTGATGTGCAGCTTTCACAAATTCAGCTAGATACTCAATCTCAGATTCGTCCATGAAAGGCAATGCATTGGAATAATCAAAGTGTAAGCACATGACAGATGTCCCCTTTCTAAATAGAAAAAGAAAAACAATATATAAATTCCATTTCCTTCCTATTATAGCTATACTTTCCTATCACCACAAGGCATGTACAAATAATTTTCCAATTTAATGGAAAACATCTAAATCAGTTCAAATACTTTATTTTGCTCCTTAAGTAATTGATGGATTTCCTCCGCGGTCTTGGCACGTTCTTTTTTAATCCAACGCAAATCAAACTCTAATTGAAACACTCTAGAAAAAGAATAATAAAGTCCAATCGCCCGATAATAGATTTCCAAACCTGTTAAACCATGCTTTCTTCTCCTTGGTTTTGGCAGCCTATTACGTTGCATTTTCAAACAATCAATATAGAAAAACCACTGTTTCAATAGTTCTCTTTCTTTGTAATCAAACGGAATCGTGACCGCCTTATATAACACTTCAATAGGAATTACGGATTCATATCCACTTGCAAGGTCAAGGAGTTCAAGTATTTCTGATATATCCGCTAGACGGAAATAAGCAGTTCGTATTTCATGGTTCATCCATGCTTTAAGCCTCTCCTTCAAGGAGCCGAAAGGTAGACCCAAAATAGTTTCATCATGGGGGGCTATAAAAGCTGCTTCGATATCTCCATCTGAAGAAATTAATTTAGTTGCGATATTCTTTTTTGCTTTTAATGCATTAACAAAACCAATCTCATAAATCCCCTTACGACCAGCTCTTCCAGCAATCTGTTTAATTTCTTGAGAATTTAATTCCCGAACACCTGAACCATCGTATTTTTCTGTTTCAAGAAAAACAATTCGTTGTATAGGAAGATTCATTCCCATCCCAATAGCATCAGTTGAAACGACAACCTCTGTTTCTCTATTTAGAAATAAATTTACCTGCTTTCTTCTCGTTTCGGGAGGGAGATTTCCATAAATGACACTTGAAGTGATATTATACTTCCCTAAATCCGCTGCTACCTGCAGAACTTTCTTACGAGAAAAAACGATAAAGGCATCCCCTACTTTAACATCCTTAGGAAAGGAAAAGGATTCATCTTGTATAATTAATGGCGTTTGCCGTTCATGATAGATCACTTCTACATCATCTTCACAATCCATAATTAATCGCTTGATTAATGTAACAGCATTGATTGAACAACAAATATGAATTTTCTTAGCGAGTATTCCAAGTATGGCTCTTGTCCATGCAAAACCTCTTTGTGAATCTCCAATCATTTGCCCTTCATCAATAACAGCCACATCAAAAAGTTGATGATAATCTGCCTTCTCAATCGTACAAGCCCAATGTCGCGCATGGCTATCACGAATTTCTTCTTCTCCAGTCAGAAGACTGCATGGAACCCCCTCTGCATTCAATTTTTCGTATATTTCTAGAGCAAGCAGCCTTAATGGTGATAAATAAATTCCCTTTTCCCCATCCTTTAGAGCTTCAATGGATTCATAGGTTTTCCCTGAATTAGTCGGTCCTGCGTGAATCACAAATTTTCTTTTCATCTGTCTTGCTAACGGATACTCGTCCTTTGGATGAATAGGAATAATGTCAGCTAATAATTTCTGAAACAACTCATGGATCTTTCCACTTCTATGAAGAATATTCAAGATTCCATTTGTATAATAAGCTCCCTCTTGTCCTTCGATAAATTGAATAAGTGAAAATTCTGTTTGGTATTGTTCATTTACAGATTCCAAAATAACGGCCGACACAGCCCTCATTTTCTCTTTTAGTTGTTCTCTAACTTCCAATCCTTTCGCAAGCAGCTCCTCATCGGTCCCTTGTTTTTTTAATTGGGATATCCAGGTGGATAAGCTTTGAATGGCCACACTGAGAGCATTTTCACGCTTGACTGCCTGATTGACATCTTGGAGTGCCTTTTCTTCCTTCAAAAGAAACTGAGTTTCCAATTGTTCAATTCTTAGCGCTAATTTGGCCGTTAACATAGGTAACACCCTTTTTTCAAGTATTGTAATTTTTAGCTTAACCAAAAAATGAAAGCACATGGATCCTAATTTATGCCAATCATAAATATCCAATATAAACGTAAGACTAGTCAATACGAACACGGAAGGGGGAATTTTTCATGAGAAAAATCTTATTTTTCCTTTGTAGTTTTATTCTTGCTTTTTTTCCCACACAGACACAGGCCGCAGGAAAGGTGACCCCCGTTTTTCATATTGATACACACCAAAAAATAATTGCTCTTACGTTTGATGATGGACCACATCCCATCTACACCCCTCTCCTTCTTGAATTGCTACATAAAGAAAGAGTCCGGGCTACCTTCTTTTTATTAGGAAATCACGCAGAAAAATACCCAAAAATCACCTCATGGATCTACCATGCTGGGCATGAAATTGGGAACCACAGCTACTCACACAGAGAAATGAAAAATCTTACTCGAGCAGAAATTTATGATGAAATTAAAAAGACAGAAAGGATTATTCACAAAATAGTCGGCCGAAGGCCTGATCATTTCCGTTCTCCGTATGGTGAAATTTCGCCGTCCATTCTAAAAGCAACGTACGAATCAGGATACCAATTAATCAATTGGTCCATCGACCCTCGTGACTGGGATCGACATCGAACAGCTGAAGTGATGACAGGGAGTATTCAGAATAAAATACGCCCCGGTGATATCGTATTATTTCATGATGGTGGAGGGAACCAAAAGGAAATGTTAGAAGCGGTTAAAAATTTAATTCATACTTTAAAGTTGAACGGTTACCATTTCGTTACCATATCAGAACTTATGGAGTTGGAGTAATGACAAATGCGAGCTACTCTTTTTAAATGGAATATTTTCGAGGTTGTATTCCATCTTTACATTGAGATTATATTAGCTCTTGCATTTATACTTTTCATTTTCTTACTCTCCATTCTAGCCATTCGACGGATATTTCGAAAGAAAATCAAATGACTCCCTTTTTTAGAAGTTTCTCTATTGGTTCCTTAAAGGTAAGAAACCCACTGTTTAGCAGTGGGTCTAAATCTCCATTTTACTTGCCTGATCCTTAATATAATCAGCTGTTCGTGCCGCTATTGCCATCACTGTATTCGTTGGATTGCCTGCCCCAGATGTGACAAAAATGCTTGCATCACAAATAAAGAGATTAGGGATATCATGTGTTTGTCCGAAGGAATTTACCACGGAGGTGCTTGGATCATTTCCCATTCTACAACCACCCATGAGATGAGCAGTATCTTCAATTACAAATTCTGGAGTTCCCCCCGCAGCCTCTATGATGTCCTTCATTTTTTGTACAGCATGTTGAATTAACTTTTTATCATTCTCTCCATAGCTAAACGTTACCTTAGCACGTGGAATTCCGTACTCATCGACTTCATCTGAGAGTGTAACATGATTATTCGCATGTGGTAATACTTCTCCCACAAGTGTAATTCTACCGTAATAATTATAGTCTAACAAAATGTTTCGAAGTTCCTCTCCCCAAATCGGCTTCTTCTGAGACGAAAGGGAAATCCCTCGAGCAAAAGCCACTGGTCTAACACCATGTGCATGCAATGTATAACCACGTGCAAAATCACGTTCCGGATCCGTACGATAGAAAGCTTGTGTGGTCGCAAGGACGGGTGTACCTTTGTATAAACGAATCTCATAATCAAACTTCCCATAAACATCATGACTGCTATGGGGCATAATTCCTTTTCCTACCCATCCACTGCTATTAGCAAGTCCCTCAGGGAATGTAGGTGTTGCTGAATGAAGAAGTAATCGAGGATTTTCCACAACAAAAGCTGATAGGATGACTATCCTAGCTTCTTGCTTATAGGTTTGTCCATCATAAACAAACTCTACCCCTTTGGCTCTACCATCTTCTTTCATTAAAATTTGGGTAACCATACAATCAGAGAGAACCTCCGCACCAGCCTGAATGGCTTTAGGGATATGTACAATTAACGTGCTAAACTTGGCATTAGGCATACAGCCTTGATTACAAAATCCCCTATTAATACAAGGAGGTCGGCCTTCAAAAGGAGCAGACAGAATAGCTAAAGGAGCCACTACGCTTTCAATCCCAAGCTTCTCGCATCCATTCTGAAACATGTATGCATTTGGGCTAAGAGGTTCTCTCTCCGGATAAGGATAGGGCCCATGATAGTTCCCCCATGGGAAATACTTAGGACCAGATACAGCAATTTCCTTCTCAATTTTATTGTAAAATGGAGCCAGATCATCATAGCTGATGGGCCAATCCTCCCCAACACCATCGATCGTTTTTGCTTGAAAATCCACATCATGAAATCGTAAAAATACTCCTGTAAAATGTGTTGTCCCTCCGCCAATTCCTTTACCACTATTATTGTGCCCCATTCGAAGAGGGTTTTGCCCATCTACCAGACGTGTCTCCTGCCAACCAAGATTCTTCATGGCTAATTCATCACTTGCAAAATCCTTCTGGGGGTCTCTTAGCGGCCCTGCTTCTATAACAACAACCTTCATCCCGTGCTCACTTAGCTCTTTAGCAAGTACTCCACCAGCAGCTCCAGCACCAACGATGACCACATCCACTACTTCGTTTGCATATTTTCTATTCATTTTCTGGCTGAGCCTCCCATGGGTCTAATTGCCCCATTTGTGTACGCACATACCCTCGGGGATAAGCGGGGCCACCGTAACCCATTTCTGACCAGACAAGTGGATGTGAACAATAGCTCTCTACAGTCAAATCCATTAATTTCTTGAAAAAATCTGCTGGCATAATGGCCTCCCACTCTAAGCCCTGTGCTGTCTTCTTCTCACTAATCTCTCGGATCAACTGTTTCTGTTGATCTGCGTTTAGTTGGGTAAACCCAAAAAGATACCGTTTCGTAGCTGTTTCCTCTAAAGAACGAAGCCCCTCTCGAATTAAAATTTGGCTCTTTGGGATTCCCACCTTTCTTTGTCCTTCACCAATGCCAGCGCTTAAAGTTTGATCAATATGGGAAATAACAAAACTAATGACCTCCTCACGATCATCATCCATTAATCGTGAACAGATTCTTTTCAGAAGCTCCGTCTCTTCCAAAGTCAAGAATTGATAATCACTTTTACGGATAAGCCTAGAGGTTACGATCGATTGTGTATGATCATCCCATTCATCTTTTTCATTCATTACATCATATGAGGGATAATGAGTTTGCCTATTCATCCTTTTCACCTCCAATACATCACAATCAAACCAAGTCCACTGAGCGCAGTGAACATTAAGGGCAATACAATCGGTGGCCCAATCAGGAAGTTCCGCAGTGCCCAACCACCAACCCGTATTCCTACCCCCCTAAAGTGGTAATAGAACCCAATGAACCCATCAATTAATCCAAACCACATCAAAACAGTAAATAATGTTGAAAGCCATGGCACATGATAGAAGGTGAATGTTATTCCCGCTAAGAAAAACAGTGGTGAAACAAGAACGGGAATCCACATAGCCTTGTGGTGAAAATTTTGACGGTAATGAAACATGGAAATTTGTACAAACATCATAAGAAACGCCAAACTGACAAACAGTACACCCATTCGTTCCAATGACCAACCATTCCAATACATACTAAGAGCTCCTTTCTCTTTAGCCCAAATAACTCCAATTTATCATCCTAATTATTCTCATTTTGATATCCTTCAATACTATTTTCCTAATTCAATTTCCCAAAAAGAAATGAGGTTGTACCATGATCATAGAAAAAATAGATACCTACCCACTTCTCTATCGTTTAAAAAATCCATATGGAGATGCTAACGGTTATAAGAAATATCGAAGCTGCTTTATGATCCGAATCACAACCGCCTCAGGAATAGAAGGCTGGGGGGAGTGCATCGATTGGTTGCCCACCCTAGTTGATGGATTTAAGCATCGCCTCATCCCCTATTTAATAGGAAAAAAAGTAACCAGCCATACACAGCTGGTTACAACGATTGGTAAATGGCATCAACGAAGTGCTGCTGCGATCAGTATGGCCTTAACAGAAATATTGGCTAAACAATCAAAGCTGTCTGTCTGTGAATGGTGGGGTGGAATTCTGCATCATCATATTCCTGTCTATGCTTCCTTCCAATCATATACAGATCAAGAAAAATGGATCAACCATTCCCTAGATCTCGTCGAAGGGGTTATTCATGAGGGTTATCCAATGGTTAAAGTAAAGGTAGGAGGAAAAAAGCTTCAAGAGGATCAGGCCCACATCCAGGCCCTTCAAGCACGCATTGGTCATCAAGTGGGAATAGCAATAGATGCTAATCAAAGCTATGATGTTGCCACTGCTGTTCAGTGGGAACGGCAATTTCAGAACTGGAGTAATATCCTTTGGCTCGAAGAACCCCTTCCAATGGATCATCTATCAGATTATAAGACACTTCGATCCACCTTAAGCGTTCCCTTAGCTGGGGGAGAAAATCTGATAAAACCTATCCAATTCTTAACATTGCTAGCCGATGGAGCCCTTGATATCATCCAACCTGATGTGATGCACATGGCTGGTTTAGGAGCCTTTCGAGATACAGCTAAGCTTAGTCGGTACTATGGTATCCGCTGTTCACCACACTGTTTTGATGGTTTCCTATCTAGATTGTATGCACTTTTTACACAAGCTACATTAGGTCAGTGGAGTAAGATGGAAGGAGAAAATATCGAACCCATTGAGTGGGATGTGATGGACAATCCCTTTACCACACTTATACCTCTAAGGCCGCAGAATGGGGTGGTTACGATTCCGGAAGGAATAGGGATCGGAGTCGAGATCGATCAGGAGAAGATGAAGGCCTATCTTTGGGATGGGAGCAGGTATTGGTAATTTTGTTATAAGAAAAAAGTGGGGTCTACCATCAAACGCGGGTAAACTCCACTATTATATTTCAGACAGCTGGTTTATATTGCTGAGAGGATGAACGAATGACATTCCGACTAGCTATCCTCATCTTATAATGGCTAATAATCCGTGCCAAAACTAAAATAGAGAGAATTGAATAGCAGCCATTCCAAAAACCTACACTATAGACTCCAGTTAATACTACTAGAGAATCGAAAGCAAAAGTAAATTTACCAGGGTCTATTCCCCATCTCTTCTGTACATAAATAGCCAATATGTTAGCTCCGCCAAGTGAGGAACGATTTATAAAAAGAATGCACAGTCCGAAACCAACAGCTAATCCACCTACCAATGACCCCATTAAAGGATGTATGGTAAGTTCCCTTGGAATCCACTGATCTACTCCCGTAATAAAGGACAAAGTAGTAACAGCAAACAGAGTGGAAAACGTAAAGCTCCATCCCATCCTCATGACAGACAGAACATAAAACGGTAAATTAACAAGAAAGAAGAGCACTGAAAAAGGGAAATTCACCAAATACGAAAGGCTTAATGCAAGCCCTGCAGTCCCTCCTGTTACCAAATGGGCATGACGAAGAAATAATATACCACATCCTACTAAAAGGCATCCAAATAGGAGTTTTCCTATCTTATTCACTTGCATTCCAACTCCTTACAATTATCTTACTGTTACTATATTACACACACTCAGAATCCGCACGAATGCGCTTTTTAGTTTAGATGCTTTCATGCTTTTTTGTTTATCTGTAATAAAGTAGGGAATTTTATAATCAAAGGGTACTGAAGCTTTCCGTCCAAAAATAACCTATTGAATTTTTTTATACACCATAATATAATATTTTTGTCATCATGATTCCTCAGTAGCTCAATGGTGGAGCAACCGGCTGTTAACCGGTAGGCTGGCGGTTCGAGTCCGTCCTGAGGAGCCAATTTTAATGCGGACGTAGCTCAGTTGGTAGAGCACAACCTTGCCAAGGTTGGGGTCGCGAGTTCGAGTCTCGTCGTCCGCTCCATATACTATATTGATATCTACTATACATAAATAATGAAGGACACCATCTGGTGTCCTTTTTACTATTTAATAGCCGATTCTTTTTAAAAAATAAACTCCACCGTACACGATTCATACAGTAGAGTTCAAATAACAAACAGCCTTATTTCACTACCACAACTTTATTTTTATCATCATAGCTAATAGTAAGCCCTAATGCTTCAACAATTTCCCTCGTCCCAATGAAGGAAACGCCATTAATGATGAATCCTTGAATTTCTTTTCCCTTCACATTCACAATAACTTTCTCCGTTGTATTCATTTGTTTTTCTTCTCCTTTTATTAGGATTGAATCAAGTGAAACAGCTACATCTAGATCAACATCACCTGTGATCCCCTCTACACTTCCTGTCTCACTATATTGCCAAATCGTCCACTCCGTCCATCCTCCGCAATCATAAGGAGGAGTATTCTTGTAATAACTAGTCCATAGAGGAATTTCAGATAGCCCATTTATACTATATTGATCAATATACCAATTCCCAGTGTAAAGCATAACTTTTTGATTTACCGTTGATATAAAAGTGCGCGCCCATTGTTCTAAGTCAGTGTCTTTTGTAGACTTTTCTAGATCTAATACAGGGAGCAAATCTAAATCATATTGATCAATAACACTTAAGAAATGATTGGCTTCATCAACTGGGTCACCAAGATCAGCAAAATGATACGCTCCAATCGGGATACCTGCCTCTTTGGCTCCTTTAACAAAGCTTGCAAACTTAGAATCTACGAGATTTGTACCTTGTGTGGCTTTACAATAGACAAAATTTACACCCGAATCCTTAACCGCTTGCCAGTCATCTACGTCATTATAATGTGAGATGTCAATTCCATAAATACTGTTTGTTTTATCCTGCATAAGCTCACTTCCTTTTTCCTTTTTCTACCTCTTCCCGGCCCGAATCCACCAACACTCACTCTTTGACTTTTAAAAAAGCAATCCTACTATTCATAATGT